>JAISIJ010000291.1 GCA_031262245.1 Oscillospiraceae bacterium
GCGACGACGGCGACATCGTTTCTGTAGTCTTTAGGAAAAAGAGGACGAATAGGACGGTCAATAACGCGTGATGTAAGGACAGCCTTTTCTGTTGGTTTGCCTTCGCGCTTAACAAATCCGCCCGGAATTTTTCCGACAGAATACAGGCGTTCTTCGTAGTCCACACTAAGCGGGAAAAAGTCAATGCCTGCGCGTGGTTTTTCCGATGCTGTGGCGGTAACGAGTACAACAGTATCTCCGTAGTATATCAAAGCCGCTCCGTTTGCAAGCTCTGCAACTCTGTCTATTTCTACTTTCAATTCCCGTCCGGCGAGAGGTGTTGAATAAGTTTTAAACATATATTCTCCTTATTTGCGTATTCCGAGTTCGGCAATAAGGCTACGGTATTTCTCAATATCTTTTTTCTTTATATAATTCAAAAGACCTTTTCTGTGACCGACCATTTTAAGCAAACCTCTGCGTGAATGGTGGTCTTTTTTATGCAATTTAAGGTGTTCGGTGAGGTGGTTAATGCGTTCCGTAAGCAATGCAACCTGTACTTCCGGCGAACCTGTGTCACCCTCTGTTCTTCCGAATTTTTCGATTACTAATTTCTTGTCAATCATACAATCCTCCAAAATATTTTAGTTTCTCCATCTGCTGGGAAAGCGCCGGAGAAGCGTCTTTCTTAGCAGAGGAACATCTATATGCTAACATAAAAAAAGTTATTTGGCAACAGTTTTCTGCGGGAGTTGTGTTTGAAAGCAAAAAAAGTACGCCGAACAATGTTCGACGCACTTTTGTTATTCATTTTTATTTTAGAATTATATCTCCGAAATCGAATGACGGGAGTGATATTGACAATCCGTCAGGCCAAACTGGCGGAAATGGCATACTCGCGAACGCAACATTACATGATAAAACTGAAATACATACTGCTAAAAATACAGCGGATATTTTTTTCCTCATTTTATATTCTCCCCACTATATAATATTTTTTTATATAATTCTTCTTTAAGTTTTAGATATTTTATAACTTTTTCGTCACAGCCTTGTTCCTTATAGAAATTTTCCAAAATATCACAATATTCGATTGTTTTTAGTTTTTTGCCTTTTGAAATCAATTTAGGGATTATAATATTTTCTAAATATGTCAAAGAATCATTATTATTCAAATTTTTAGAATGGGATAATGCTCTGAACAAAAGACCCACAGACGTGCTTTCATCAGTAAGACTTATACCTTTATTCAGCAAATTTTCAGCTTCATCTGCTCTGTTTGCTTGGAATAACGCATAAGTTTTTAAAAGCATATTATTGTTTATGAAAGCACGCTCGTAATCCGGGAAATATGTGAATGCTTTGTCATGATACTCAATGGCTTTATCGAAATCACCGTCACGCAAATAAACCTCACCCAAATTACCTAAAATAGACCCGTGAGTTACATCACAGCCTTCATCAGGAGGCACTATTGCTTCTTCTAAGAGATTTTTAGCTACTGAAGTGAATCCCAAATCAAGAAATGCTCCGCCAACAATTCCTTTACATGTTCTGTTTGATTCAAAATAGTCTTTATTTATTTTACGAATTGCCTCTAAATGCGTTAATGCGTATATAAACATATCACATCTAGCATAGGAAATGAACAAATCTGTATGTAAACTGACATCTTTTGACGCAGTTTCAGGGAATCTTTCTTCTAATTTTGAAAAATGCTCAATTGCTTCAGGGTATTTTTCAGCATACATCAATGCAAGACCACAAGTAAATTCATATCTGTAAACTATTTCGTCGCCGGCGTCCGTAAGGTCAATTGTTAATAAAAGTTCTGCAGCTTTTTCAGGAAGGTCACATGCTATAAAATATTTTATAATATGGAGTTTATATAATATAGTTACTTCCGGCTCAAAAGGTATTTCTTTAACACGAAACACTCTCTCAGCATATGCACGCATATCATCGTCAAAAAGACGATACTTCACACCGTCAAAAAGTTGAGTTCTTTTAAGCAAGCACAGAAACTCATATATCTCATCTATTGCGACAAGGGCTTGTTCGCAACCGAGTGCTTTCTTTACAGACTTTAAAAACTCTGTGTCTGCAGTAACTCCGCTATTTTCAAGCTTAATAATCCTTTTTATATCACAATTAAGCTTTTCACTGAGTTGCTCTTGTGTCAAGCCGGCACGCTCCCGTAGCTTGGCAAGTTTTTCTCCGAGTTTCATCAAATGACCTCCTGATATAGTTTGAATGTTGTTTATCGTGATTTATTTTCTTACTGATAATAGTATAACAGGAAAAAAATCTCTGTCAAGTATTTTTTTGAAATTTCCTGTTAGTAATTTATGGAAATATTTCGACATAAATCTTGTTTTGTTTGAAGAATTTTTTAAGTTAAACAAAACAAAAAGTGTGCAGAATAATTTCCGCACACTTTTCGCTTAAGGCATGTTGATTGTAAACCGGGACATTTTCAGTCCTTGAATCTGCATTACTACTTGCAAGGTTTTCAGTTTCTAATAGTATAACATAAAAAAATTTTATGTCAAGTATTTTTTAAAAAATTTATGGTAGTAATTTTTGGAAATATTTCGGCGTAAATAAAGTTAAACAAAATAAAAAGTGTGAGGAATAATCCCGCACACTTTCTATTAAGTGCATGTTGATTGTAATCCGGCGTCCACAGTCCATGGACTTCGATTTACTAATCTTTAGAAGGTATTTACAGTATAACAGAAAAAATTTTTATGTCAAGTATTTTTTTAAAAATTTATGCTAGTAATTTCTGTAAATATTTCAGCATAAATAAAGTTAAACAAAATAAAAAGTGTGAGGAATAATTCCGCACACTTTTTACTAAAGAAGGTCAAAATACAAAATATGAATGAAATATAGTATAACAGAAAAAATTTTTATGTCAAGTATTTTTTTAAAAATTTATGCTAGTAATTTCAGGAAATATTTCAACATAACTGTTGTTCTATCATAAAAAGTACGCGGAATAATTTTCCGCGTACTCGCTTTTGTTTATTTATTATTTACCTGACATCTGCTGTTCTTGAGCTTCAACCATCTTCTTAACCATGTTGCCGCCAATCTGACCGCTCTGTGCGGCAGTAAGGTCGCCATTGTAA
>JAISIJ010000334.1 GCA_031262245.1 Oscillospiraceae bacterium
GTGTCCCCGACCCCCACGCCGCCGGTGCGATCAGAAAATAACGAAAATATGGAAATTTCAAAAAATTTTGGAACACCCAAATTCACCTTGTGGTGGATGCAAATAGCAACCCCGTGCACATCATTATCACGGAAGGTGCCCGAGCTGATTGCCAAAAATATATCAATTTAATTTCCAATTTTAGGGATGAATATCTGCTTGCCGACAAAGGGTATGACTCTGCCGAAATCATAAATTTTGCCAAAAATTTGGGAATGATTCCGGTTATCCCACTCAACAAAAACCGAGTGTCCAAGCGACTTTATGACGAATACTTATACAAATTAAGACACCTTGTCGAAAATGCATTTTTGAAGTTAAAAGGCTTTCGAGAAGTCGCTACGAGATATGTTAAAACTACTTCGTATTTCCGTGGAGCAGTCGTGATGTCGGCAATTCGCCTCTGGCTTAAGGTTGTTGCTTAACTTGTGTAGACAGCGTGTAACCCCAAAAAGTATTGACAAAAGACAAAAAATATGTTATAATATAAAGTATGGTAGAAAATAAATATATCGATGTGCAGAACTTTCGATGGACGACGACAATTGCTGAAAAACAAGTAGCAAATTTATATAAGAATGGCAAAAAAACTTGTGCAGGAGTACCGTTCGAACCTATATATCGGCGATAAAGAAAAATGACGGGAAAGTGCCAGCCAATCCGAAAATGGGGCGAGGGCTCCGGAGTTAAGCTCACCATGGAGCAACAAACAGAAATTTAAAAAATATCAAAGATAAAAATCCCTATCAACTAAAATTTAAGAGATTTCTTTGGAATTAAAAAACGTAATAGCTTGATTAAAGAAAAATTCGGCGTTAAATTTTCGCATTCAACAATGAGCAGATATTACTCCTCCCAAAAAGTTTTTACAAAATTATTAATATACTTACCGTCTATTTTCGGATTTAAAAGTAATAATTTTTGTCGAGACATAGTGGAATTATTAATATCTGCTCTCTATAATAATAAAGTTACACGTACTGACTTTTCAATCATATTAAAATTTAAAATGCGATGTATGGGAACTATCCTTATTATCAGAGTAATGATAAATAGTGAATCCAAAGGAGTAAATGTAATGGCTTTAACATCTGAATCAAAGGTAATCGTTATACCGGAAGGCAAGATATGCGATTACATAGACGGAAAATTCCGTAATGATACACCGGAGGAATACGTTCGTCAAACTATTGAAAAACGGCTCATAAACGAGCATAAATATTTATCATCACAAGTAAAGGTTGAATACACCATTCAACTTGGGTCAAGCAAAAAACGTGCTGATATTGTTGTTTTTGATAAAGATTGCGGTAATCAGGTTCAAGAAAACGTTCGCATTATTATTGAGTGCAAAAATGAAACTGTTGAACCTAATAATGCAAAAGATGGTGTTGAGCAATTGAAAAGCTATATGTCTGCTTGCTTCAACAGCGAATGGGGAATGTGGACAAACGGAAAACACAAAGTAGTTTATAGGAAAACTGTCAATCAAAAAGGAAACATAGGTTTTGAGGATTACAATGATATTCCGTCAGCGGACGGAAATCTTGAAGATATTGACAGACCTAAACGTACAGGATTAAAAAATGCCTTTGATGATAATCTTCTTTTTGTTTTTAAAACTTGTCATAATCACATTTACGTTAATGACGGATTACAAAAGCAACCTGCTTTTTTTGAATTGCTGAAAGTTATCTTTTGCAAAATCGAAGATGAGCGGAATATTCCTGCACCATTAGAGTTTTATACTACATCAAAAGAAAGAAACAATACAGACGGGCAGTTAACTGTCCAGAAACGTATTTCCAAAATTTTCAGCCGTGTTAAACAAAAGTACGGAAGAATTTTTGATTCTAATGATGAAATATCCCTCACTTCACGCAGTTTGGCTTATATAGTCAGCGAGTTGCAAAAGTATAGCTTGTTGAATACTAACATTGACATCAAGGGAAAAGCGTACGAAGAGATTGTCGGTGCAAATCTTCGTGGAGACCGAGGAGAATTTTTTACTCCACGCAACATTATGAAAATGGTTGTTGAAATGATAAACCCAAGGCTTGAAGAAAAAGTTTTAGACAGTTCTTGCGGTACAGGCGGTTTCCTTGTCAATGCGATGACACACGTTATTAACTTGCTTGAAACAGAGTTTTCTGAATCTATCGGAATACAAAAAAACGATTGGGATAATGATACTCGCAGAGCTTTTCAAGACAAGGTTGCAGAGATAGCCGGCAATAATTATTTTGGATTTGATATAAATCCTGACCTTGTTAAAGCCACTAAAATGAATATGGTTATGAATAATGACGGGAGCGGTAATATTCTTCAAACCAACTCACTTTTACCACCTCACGAATGGTCGGATGAATTCAAAACCAAACTTGCCGAAACACTCAGAATCGAAAAATCAACGCTTAAAAATCACAAAAGTCTTGCACTATTCGATATAATTGTAACCAACCCTCCTTTCGGGAGTAAAATTCCTATCAAAGATGAAAGCATACTTGAGCAATTTGAACTTGCACATATTTGGGAAAACAAGGGCAAATCCGGTAATTGGGTAATGACGAAAAGACTTCAATCTTCTGCTCCCCCTGAAATACTGTTTATCGAACGTTGTATACAATTTCTAAAACCCGGAGGACGTATCGGGATTGTGCTGCCGGATTCAATACTTGGTTCTCCGGGTCTTGGGTATATTCGCACTTGGCTTGTACGCAATGTACGAATAATCGCAAGTCTTGATTTGCACGCAGATACTTTTCAACCGAGAAACGGAACTCAAACATCTGTACTGATTTTGCAAAAGAAAACAGACGAGCAAAAAGATACTGAAGAAAAAAGCGGTAATATGTCGGATTACGATATTTTTATGACAATGGTAGAGAAAATCGGGCACGACAAACGGGGTAATCCGATTTTTAAGCGTGACCCTGACGGAAATGAAATACTGGGGGCTGATAACAGTACCAACGGTGATACAAGCACTTCATTAGAACACAAGGTAAAGCAATTAGACGACCAGACACCGGAAATACCTGTTATTTTTACAAACTGGAAACGTATGGAGGGCATATCGTGGTAAAATCTAAGAAATCAGACAACCTTAGTTCTGATATTCAATATTCTGAAATGCCAAAAGAAACGGTTAAGTGGTGTTCGGTTAAGCTTTCGGAAATTATAAAATACGGATTAAGGCTTGAGGCAGAAGTATATAATTTAGAAGGGAGATATGCTCGTCAATTTATTATCGATGGGAGATATGGTAGCGTTAGTTTTGAAAAACTTATAAAGAAAGCATATTACCCCGGACGTTTTAAAAGAATTTATTGTGATTCTACAAATGGAACGCATTTCTTTTTGCCGTCGCAATTGAATGATATATACCCGAAATCTGAAAAGAACATATCTGCACTTACGAAATGTAATATTTCAGATTTGAAATTAAAATTAAATGATGTTTTGGTTACACGTTCCGGCACAGTCGGGAGCGTAACCATTGTTTCAAAAACACTTGAAAACTCTGTATTTTCAGATGATGTAATTCGTATAACACCAAACGAGGGGCTTACTGGATATCTATATGCATATCTACGTACTGATGCCGGTAATTCTATTCTTAAGACGAATCAATACGGTTCGGTTATTCAGCACATAGAACCCGAACATCTTGCACAAATCCCTATCCCTAATCCTCCCGATAGCATTAAGCATAAAATTAACGACCTTGTTTTACGTTCATTTGAACTTCGAGATGAGTCAAATGAAATGATTGATAAAGCAACTGCAATGTTGATTGAAGAATTGCAGTTGCCTTCTATTAATAAATTGCACACAAAGCATTTTGATAATAGATATAACATAAATAACTATACAGTTAAACTATCTGAACTTGACGGAAGAATGGACGCTTCATATCATGTTCCAATAGTTAAAGCTATAGTTAGTCATTTGCGTTCTCACTCCGCTGAAGTGACAACTGTCGGGGATAATCGTATAAGTAAAGAAATAATACTTCCGGGACGATTTAAACGTGTCTATGTTGAGAAAGGGCGTGGGCGAACTTTTATAGGCGGCAAGCAAATACTTGAACTTGACCCGACAGGAAAAAAATATCTTTCTCTTTCACATCACGCAGAGCGTATTAACAAACAACTTGAACTTCATTCAAATATGACACTAATCACCTGCAGTGGTACAATTGGGAAAGTAGCTCTTGTGCCTCAACATTGGGAAAAGTGGACAGCAAGCCAACATATAATTCGTATTGTTCCTAAAAACTTAGAAATTGCTGGATATAATTATATTTTCCTTTCAACAAATTATGGTAAAAATCTTATAACGCATTTCACATATGGTAGTGTGGTAGATGAGATTGACGATAAACACGTTTCACAAATTCCCATACCTCTATTAAAAAATACTAAAAAGCAATGTGAGATAAACAGTCTTGCATTGCAAGCTAGCGACCTTCGTTATCAAGCATATGTCTTAGAACAGGAAGCACTTAAGATTATGAATGAAGAAGTGTTACAAATAAACGCTTGAATAAATTCTTTTTGTTTATTTTTTAACTCCGAATATTTAATGATAAGTTTATTTTTTAAGGCGAGTTATTATTTAACATTGTAATTACCTCCAAATAATATTCAGTGTCATCATACCGCATAACTTATGTCGAATTGTGTCAGGGCAGAAAAATGTAGCTTTATTAATTATACTACGAAACAAAAAAATCAATATATTATCTAAAATTTTGTAATATTTATGGTTATGTAAAAGCAGACTTCCTTTCGGAAGTCTGCTTTTACATGTACTTGTTATCTGCATTTCATTTGTAATTAATTTTGTTTTTTATGTAACATAATCCTCTGACAGCCCGAGGGACGCCCCTTCCGCACTCTTGCGGTTGCCATTTGGTCGTCAAGGTCTGTACGGTCAGTAATAAGGAACTAACGTCGGGCTTTTGAAGAACGTGTTTTTCGTCAGCAGACGAAATAGAAACAGCATTGTATTGCAATTTCACTTAATATTTACACAATTTATATCCTGTAAATCATCCAAATTAGCAACAAAATACGTCGGCAAAGTAACTGTTCCTGCCGGAATTGCTATATAGTACAAACTCTGAATACTGACCAGAGCTTCTTTTTACTTCGGTACGGATTTGTTTGACATCATTCTCTGAAAGAAAGTTATGAGTTTCTCTTACAGCAGATTCCCATATTGCCAACAATAATTCAATGGTCTCGCCACCTCGTTTATCAAAGCTATAAATATCCAAATTAAGATTAAGTTCCTTTCTGTAAAATATTCAGATAGGCTTCATAAGAAAATATGGTTTTCTTGTATTCATATTCTATACTATAGCACAATTTTTCCCATTTGTCAATATGCTAAACAGGTTTTAGCATATTTTGTGCGAATTGTCAAGTGGTCAAACTTTTACCTTCAAATTGTAAAATTCCTCTTGACAAATAGAAACAAATGTGTTATAATAGTAAATATTCCAATAATTACTAATTAAGGAGAAGAAAAAATGAAACGTTATAGTATTAAAAATAATCGCCTGTGCATTAACAGCAACGATTTTTGTGTCTTTCGGCGGAGTTCCGCTTTATGCTCAAGCGATAAAAAATGAAAGTTATGTCGTAAAAGAACCGCAGCAAACAGAAAATCATTTTAAAAATTTAAGTGATACATATTCTTTGAATTGGGCTGCTGAGGAATAATATTCCAATTTTGCAGCAGCACCTGACACCACATCGCCGGTAACGAATACCGCAGCAACAGAACCGGATACCAAGGCAGCAGTAATGAATACCGCTACGGCAGTAACGACTGATAACGGACTGGTGATAACGTATGATGTTTATGATGATTATGTTACTATTACAGATTGTGACGATAATGCCACTTCAGAACAAATTCAAGCTGACTT
>JAISIJ010000401.1 GCA_031262245.1 Oscillospiraceae bacterium
AAGTTCGGATAATTATTTCGGAGTGGTAAGCTATAATGATAAAGTTTACTGCAATTTACCGATAGGGAAAATGGATGCGGCACAGAGAGCAAAGTTGAAAGGTTCTGTAAATGCGTTGACTGAAAACGGAACTACCGCTACTTGGGATGCAACATTGGTTGCTTTGGATATGCTTTTGAAAAAACAAAAGGAAATTCCGGATGCAAAGTTAATGTTGTTTGTAATGAGCGACGGAGAAACCAATGAAGGCGTTAAAATTGATAAGTTAGAAGAAATAATGTCGGCATTTGATGTACCTATTTATACAGTAATGTTTAACGGTGAAAATGATGATATGAAACGAGTTGCAGAACTTAATGAGGGTTCGGCAATAAACGCTGTCGGAGATAATTTATCTAATAAATTGAGAGAACTGTTTAACGTACAAATGTAATACTTTTCTACTCGTTTTAGAGTAATACTACTCTCGAAGTTCCCTAATTCTTTTTGTAGTTGGTGTTCTTCAGGCTTTGGTTTAACTTAGTGTGAAAAAAGCACCCTGTTCGGGTGCTTTTTTTAAGTGTACGGGGTTGGATATTTGTTATCATGAACGGCAAGGGTAAGTGCTTTTTAGAATTTTTTACCTTACTGTATTGGATATTTATTATCGTGAACGACAAGAGTAAGTTAAAATACAAAAATCTTTCCTCTAAAAATAACAAATATCTATCCCAGTAAGCTAAAAAAATTCCGCCGTGCACGGCGGAATTTTTCATATCCAGTTAAACCAACGTCAACTGAAGTGCCAACTATGAAAAGAAGTAGGGAACTTCGAGAGTAGTATTACTCTGCAACGAATAGAAAACTAAAATTATTGGGTGCGGATTTGTTCTATTTTTTTTGAATTTGAACCGAATGCAGAGAATGTGTTCATACAGAATAATACATCTGTAACATTTTGTTCTTGAAGGAATTGGATGGCGTTGAGGTCAAAATATCTTATATCAATAGTGATAATTCGTGAGAATGAGTTGGTGAGAAACGGTTGAATTGCGTTCCCGTAACTATCTTTGAAAATTGCAAGAGTTCTTCCGTTTTCATGGCTTGTGCGAATATCGTTTATTTTCTCGTCACCGCCCATAAAAGATATATATGCGTTGGAAACGGAAACATCTTCCCAAATTAATGTTGTTTTAACAGGGTCGGTGTAAGAAGTGGAATAATATTGACAATCAAGTTTTTCCATATTTAGTGGTTCATAAGCATAGAAAGTTTCGGGATTATTTTTTAAATCGGGGTTATTATTGGAATAGCCATAAAGTGTTCCCACATATCCGTCCCACTCGATTTTTCTAAATGTCGCAAGGGGGAGGAAATTTGTTTGTGCAATATCAGCAAATTGTTCGGCGGCATAAAACGCCCCCAAAGCTCCCCAATGGTGGTCGGTTCGCAAGTAGATATCTTCGTCTTTATGCTCGTTAAAAGTCGGAACGAGGTTAATATCAATAACATTTTGGAGATTATTCCGAATATTTGTAAGTTGGTCGGGTTCGCTGGAACATTCTTTCAGATATTTTTCCGGCATATAAAACGTTTGAGCAGTCGGCACAACCATAGAGTATACATTAACATTTTCGCCCAAATCCGCTTTAAAAGCGTTGATATAAGCGGCATAGTTTGTGCCTTGTGCTAAAGTACCGTAAAATTGCGGCATACCCCTGTTTTTGTAAACAATAATATTCCCTGAAAGAACACCGCCCTCCGCCTCGTGTTGGATAACTTCTTCTGTTTCAACTGTTGTAACAACGGCTTGCGTTGCGGCAGTAGTTGAAACAGGAGCTGTAGTAACAGCAGGAGCGGACGTTACATCGGGGACAACAACCTCAACAGGCGCTTTAACAATCTCTGTTACAACTGCTTTGTCGGGTTTTTGGGTATCATCTCCGCTGTCGATAATTGTAACACCGTCTTTTTTTAAGCCGAAATATGACTTAAAATCAGAGTTATTATTCAAAAATTTTGTACGATTGGGGACAGTATCGCTGAACCAAACATCCACACCTTTGGTGAAATCTCCGTTAAGGAGAGCTTTAACGCTGAAATCAGGGAATTCTGCAAGGTCACGTTTCTCTGTTTCGGAATAATCCGGTCTGTTACCGAAAGATAAAAAAGCCGTACCCAAAACCAAAACCATAGAAACAGAGAGGATATTAATTAACTTATAATTTTTCATTTTTGTGTATTCCTAAATTAAAAAATCTTAAAATCTATAGTATAAAAAGGCATTATTTGTCGCACCCACAAGCATAATAGAAGAAACGAGGATTAACACAACATTTATAACGGTTTGAACAACGTTAAATGCCTTTGCTTCATTATATTTTGTTTGAATAATACGGTAAATCGGCATAGAGAATAAAACCGCACCGATAAGCAGGAACATATTATTATATAACAGGGTATTAAGCATAATATCTGTTTTTTTGTTGTCATTAAGCCCGAAGAGATTTTTAATAAAATCCCAAAGCTCTTTGTTGTTCTCAAAATAGAATATGCCGAAACCGATAATTAATACCGCTTTTGTATAAATATGTTTAATAAGTTTGGGGATTTTTTTCATTACTTTTTTACCGATTTTCACTTCAAGCATAATAAATGCCCCGAAAAACAGCCCCCATATAATGAAATTCCAACTTGCTCCGTGCCATAAACCCGTGCATAACCAAACTAACAGCAAGCCGCCGTATTTGCGTCTTTTGCCGAAAATAGGCAGATAAAGCAAATAATCCTTGAAAAACGAACCTAAGGAAATATGCCAGCGTTGCCAAAATTCCTGAACATCTTTAGAGAGAAATGGGTAATTGAAGTTTTCATTGAGTTTAAATCCGAACACACGAGCAAGTCCTATTGCAATATCGGAATATCCCGAAAAGTCAAAATAAACCTGTAATGCGAAAATTGCCGCCCCTGTCCAAGTCCCCAAAACGGACACCGAAGATATATCTCCGCTGAAAATACTCGCAACAATTGTGCTTAGGTTATTGGCAATAATTACTTTTTTAGCAAGACCTATTGCAACTCTCGAAAGACCGTAAGACACATCGTCTATTGTAGAACTGCGGTGTTTAATCTGCTCTGCAACAGTTTCGTAACGAACAATGGGACCTGCAACCAACGAGGGAAATAAACAGATATATAACAAATATTCTTTGAAAGACGTTGATGGTTTTAATTTCCCCCAATAGCAATCTATTACATAAGACAATGCCTGAAACGTATAAAAACTAATGCCCACAGGTAATGAAATGTCAGGAACGGGGATATTAACTAACGGTAAAAGATTTATATTTTCAACAATAAATCCTGTATATTTAAAACCGATAAGAGGTGCAAGAGTACCTATCAGCGTTATGACAAAAACCAGCTTTTCCTGTTTGGTGTTTTTGTAATATTCGACATATAATGTACCGAAATAGGAAAATAAAGCAGAAAAAAGTAGGAGTAAAACCCAAAAAGGTTCCCCCCAAGCATAAAACAGCAAACTTGCCACAGTCAAAACTGCATTTTTCATTGAAATGCCGCTTGCCGCAAAATAAATCAACAGGCAAACGGGCAGAAATCCATACAGGAAAAAAAGGTCGGCGAATACCATTTCTCTTAAAACTCCATTGTTTTTATCGCATTTTTTGTAACGTCTGTATTGAAATTATTATACACCTTTATTCGCTGTTTTACAATAAAAAATGTGGTCTTTCACGGTTACAGTTTAGCTAAAAATTGTTACAGTATTCTTCTCTAATTGAAAACAAGGTTTATAGGATATTTTAGATTTTCTCAATCCCATAATTCCCATATCTTCCTCACGATTGATATATTTACAATCTATTCTTTTTGCAAATTCATTGTTAATTGCAGTAAATGCACCGTGATAATTTATATCTGCTTTTTCAATATGAGTACAAAACGTATCGGAGTTGAGTTTTTCACCGATAGTAAATGCCACAAGCAAGTCATCAACCCAAAGCGTTCCGCCCATTAACTCCATTTCCTCAAAATATTCAAAAAAACGGTCAATAGCATATTGTTCAACTACACTGCTGCGTTCGGTAAAACCGTCTTTAAGGTTATATGAAAGAGCGGCAAAAGCAATACATTCATTAAAATATTCTTTCTCAAGAGGTTTATATTCCCAATTATACTGATAAAAACGGTTGAGATGATTGCGTTTTTTTTCATATTTTTTGCCTTTAAATGTGGCTAAATCACTTTGAAAATAGATATAATCCCACCAGTCATTGTCAATATCAACTTCTTTTTTGAGATTGTTTTTTTTGATAAATTTATCTATAATCAACATCATTTCCGAAGTTACATTTGAAATTACAAGTTTTTCGCCGCTGTATCTAAGCATTTCCGCCAACACCTTATCATAATCTCCGTCACCGGCGGGAAAAGTAAAGGTTTTGTGTGCAGTAACGCTGAGATAAAAATCTTCAAACCTTGTTATCATTGTGTCGCTTAAACGCTGCCAAGCCAAATTATTAGCAAAAGAATACTCACAGCCCCTGTAATCACTTTTTTTTAATAATTCCCTAATCCAAAACCTATCGTCTATTGTAATTTTTCTGAAATTAAGCAAATAATCACCTTAATTAATTTTTATCCACCATACTGTTTATATGGTACATAATAACATCATTTATATTTTCAATACTGTATATACGTTCCTCTTCACCGCAAACAACAGTAGTCCATTTTAATTTTTCTGCAATATATTCCCCTGCCGCCGAACATTTCTCAAGAAAAGCCTGATTCTCGTGAATATCTTTCGCCTCTCCGCGTTTTTCAATTAATTTCATAGAAACTTTAGGAGGCAAAGTAAGGTAAATAACAAGGTCGGGGCGAGGTAACGCAAGTTTATGATATTCAAAATTTTCAATCCATTTTGTGAAATCTCGCCATTGTTCTTTGGGCACTCTGGGCAATTGGTGTATAAGATTGGAAGTTGTATATCTCGAAGCAAGTATCAAAGTTCCTTTTTTATAATCTTCTTCCCAAAATTTCTTAAAGCTCACATATCTGTCAACAGCATAGAACGTTGAGGCGGCATAAGGGTTAGCTTCAACTTCCCCATTGAGATACATTTTAACAAGCTCTGAAGATTTTTCGTTATAATCGGGGAAAGAAATAGCCTTAAAGGCAACTCCTTTTTCTGTTAAATGTTTTTGAACCAACTCAAACTGTGTTGTTTTACCTGTTCCGTCAATGCCGTCTAAAACGATTAACATTCTCTACTCCTTGGTAAACTCTTGATAAAAATCAACTAAAAATGACCTAACATCTTCAAAACCCTCGCCTGTTTTAGCGTTAACATAAAAAATCGGAGCAGTTTTATTATTATATCTAACACCTTTTGTAAAAAATTCAGCGTCAAAATCTGTATACGGTTGTAAATCTGTTTTATTAACAAGAATTATATTCGCTTTCTGAAAAGCAAGCGGATATTTATAAGGTTTATCGGAACCGTCGGTAACAGCAGTAACAAGCATTATCAAATGTTCACCGATTTTAAATTCGGCAGGGCAGATAAGATTACCGATATTCTCGATAAAAACTATTCCCTCTTCCAACTCAAAATCTTTCAAAGCGTCAACAATCTGAGGACTGTCAAGGTGGCAGGCATTATGAGTATCAATCTGTGTTACCTTTATGCCCAACTCCTGTAACTTAACAGTATCAATATCCCCTTCAATATCCCCCTCAATAACATAATTCTCAAATTCCAAACCCTTAATAATCTGAATAAGCGACTTTGTTTTCCCCGCTCCGGGCGAACCCAAAACATTAACACACAAAATCTTCTTATCCCTTAAATCTTCACTTAAAACCTTTGCCATCTCTTCATTCTTAGCATAAATCTTTTCATATACATCCATACTTTGAGCCTCCTGTACTATATCTACTTATTAGCAAGGTTTGTTCTTTTCAATCTACTACTGCTTTTTTATTTTCACTCTTTTTTCTTTGAGCCGCCTTTTCTCTTTGAACCTCTTGTACTGTCTCTACTTATTTACAGAGTTAATTTATTTTAACCCTCTCTGCTGCTTTTTTATTTTCACTCGGCTAATAATTTTTTCTAATCCACCTCTATCGACTTTATAAAAAACTCCGTTCCGATTTCCGTTAAAAGTCCCTCACCGCCGCATTTGCAATTAAAAGAAAACATTTTCCTTTGAAATAATTCACCGCATTTGTTACATTTCAGTTTCGGTTTAATTCTTTCTATATTCAAAACAGCTTTTTCACAGCAAGTCCCCTCCGCAATAATAGGAAAATATAACTCAACGGAACTTGCAACAAATCCGCATAAATCACCTATAACAAGGTTTATCTCTTTAACAAATTTTCCTTTTGAATGTTCACTTGCTTTGTTTATAATTTCAACAACTGCCGGATATTCGTGCATATTATCAACCTATAATCTTTACTAAACGTTTCGGGAATTTTTCGTTATATCTTACAATAACTTCGGGATATTCAAAATCATACGGCAGTTCTTTAAACCACTTTTTGTATTTTTCTGTATTCATATACGTTTTAGAAGAAACGCCCATAAGCGGAGGGTCTTCATAGTACTTTTGCGGAAAAGCGGATAGCAGTCTGCCTTTGATTGCATTACTGTCAATTAAAGCGGAAATTGTTATAATACCTTGGTCTGATTGCCATTCGCAAACACAGCCGTATCTGTATTTATTATATCTGTATATATACAAAACCTTTGCTGATACAATAGCGGAATTTTTCCCTTTTATGCTTAAATTTATAAAAGTTTGTGTCGCCACAATCAAAACAAATAAAAAAGATATAACAATAAATTTTAAATCCAAAGTAATAACACTGAAATCTTTGTAAAATTTCAATATGAAAGCTATTATAATAAGCAACGTTTGAAAAAAAATCAAAAACATTTTAACCATAATATTAACCTATAATATTTACCAAAAGCCGAGGAGATTTCTCATTATATTGAACAGTCATTTCAGGGTATTCAAAACCCGAAGGCAACTCCTCAATCCACCTCTTATAGCCTTTTGTTTCCATATATCTCTTATAAGACATCGCAAGCCCGGGTTCGGCATATTCCTTAATAGGAAAAGCCGCCTTAAGTCTTTCACGGACTTCTCTGTTTTGCAAAGCAAGAGTTGCGGTAATAAGCCCCTGTTCCGCTTGCCACTCGCAAACACAACCGAGAATACCGTTTCCCATATCGTATAAGTACAGTACTTTTGCCTGTGCGATATTCACATTTTTGCCGTTAGTGCCTATCTTCACAAAAATTCTTGCAACAATAACTAATATAAGTAAAAAAGCAAAAAAACCGATTTTGAACATTCCTCTTGAAGTATCTAAAAACTTATGAAAAAACACAAATACTGCAATTAATACAATAATCAGCAACACCATAGCCGCTTTGTTCATTTCTTTCTCCCTCTTCGCCCCTTGTTAACAATAATATAAATCGCAATAACTGTAAATATTACAATACCCCAAAACACATAGGTATTCGCCTTGCTTATATATCTTCCGTGAAAACGGAAAACAAAAGCAAGGAGTATCATAATTGAGATTGAACGTCTTAAGCCCTTTGAAAAAACCTCTTTCATTTGCTTGTTTGGGGTTCGGCTGGTTCGCCTTTCATAATAAGGCAATTTTTATTGCAAGCCTCAACGCAGTAACCGCAACCGATACATTTCAGTTGGTCAATTGCCCAAGAGCCTTTTTGTTCGGGCTTGCCGTCGGTTGCTTTAACGGGACGTGTAACCGTGATAGCGTCACAGGGACATTTTTTCGCACAGAGTGTGCAATATATACAGCTTGTTTCCTCAATCACAATATGACCTCTGGTGTTATCAAAAAGCCGCATAGGCTCTGCCGGAAAATTAGAGGTATAGGGTTTATGAAACAAGGCTTTAAGGTTTGTTTTTGTCATTGAAAGTAAAGACATTTTTTATTCTCCCAATATTTTATTGCAAAAGTCAAGAAGTATGGGAACATCATTTAATGCAGTTTGCCATAGAATTTCATAATCAACTTTGTGATAGCTATGTGCAAATAAATCTCTGTTACGAATCCAGAGTTTCCAGCTTATCTCTTCATTTTTCAGTATGAAGTCTGCAGTAAGTCCTTTTATAAGTTCACCTATCTGAAGTACTGACATTGCAATTCCGTTTTTAAGGATAGTGTTTATAAAAACTTCATAATTATTTTGAGATACAGCTTCTGAAATTTCCTCACAATGCTCTTTAATCCTCAATATTCTTTGCAAATCCGCATTAGTTCCCATACAATAAAATTCTTTCATTTAAAACATTTTCTTTAAACATAGGGTCGTTATCTTTTTGACTTAAAGCTGATACCGTAACCATATCAACTTCTTTTTGCATAGTTTGTAAGAAATCATCAAAAAGAGCAGCTATTATTAATCCCAAAACAGCAGAACCTTTTAAATCCACCAAAAGGTCAATATCGCTGTATTTATTAGCCTTACCTTTGGCATATGAACCGAAAACCCAAACCGCTTTAAGGTTATATTTCTTTGCAATGGGGTTAACTCTTTCTTTCAGCTCATCTATTGTATAAATATCAGTCATACTTATCTCTCCGTACAGGAAATACAAGGGTCAATAGTTAAAATAAGCAAGGGGACATCTGCTAATTCTGCATTTTTAAGTGTTTCAAGCATTGCAGGGATATTGGCAAAAGTAGGTGTGCGAACACGGAAACGGTCAAGGAAATCTGTGCCGTTGGCTTTTGCATAATAAAGCACTTCACCGCGTGGCTGTTCAAGGCGAACAAACGACTCTCCGTCGGGTTTACCTAAAACTTTAGCTTTAATCTCACCCTCGGGCATTTTTTCGATACATTGTTTGACAATATCAGCAGACTGGAAAAATTCTCTTATTCTTACTGCCGTTCGAGCATAACAATCTCCGTCCTCTTCAATAACAGGTTCAAAATCTAATTCCTTATATGCACAATACCCTGTTTTTCTCAAATCCTGTGTAACTCCGCTACCTCTTGCCATAGGGCCCACAGCACCTAAATTATACGCTTGTTCTTTTGTCAAAACTCCGATATCAACAGTTCTTAACGCAACTGTTTTGTCTTTATAAAACACCTTTGAAAATTCAAGAGCCTCTTTTTTTATCTCATCTATTTTATCTGAAATTATCTTAAAAGTATCATTGTCAATATCTTTGCGAACGCCGCCAACATCACAAACAGAAAAAATTACTCTGCCGCCTGTTGTCATTTCAAATATATCCAAAATACTCTCACGCAAACGCCAAGAGTGCATAAACAGACTTTCAAAACCGAAAGCGTCCGCCCAAAGTCCCAACCAAAGCAAATGGGAGTGCATACGAGAGAGTTCACACCAAAGCGTTCTCAAATATACCGCACGCTTAGGCACTTCAATATTCATAATATTCTCAATTGCAATGCAATACCCCATACCGTGCATAAAAGAGCATATGCCGCAAATTCTCTCTGCAACAAACATATACTGTTTAAAATCTTTTTTTTGCACAAGTAATTCAAGACCTCTGTGAACATATCCGATACGGGGAATAGCCTCAACTACTTTTTCGTCCTCAAGTACTAAATCCAAATGAATAGGTTCAGGGAGAACAGGGTGTTGCGGACCGAAAGGTATTATTGTTTTTGCCATTATTTTTTACCTCCCTTTTTACCTTCTTTTTTTTCTTTTTTTTCTTCTTCAGTCTTTTCTTTTATGTTTTTATTTTTTGGGTTACTATTTTTTTCACCGACTTTTTTATCTTCTTCAGTCTTTTCTTTTATGCCTTTATTTTTTGGGTTACTATTTTTTTCACCGACTTTTTTATCTTTCTTCGGTTCTTCCTCTTTGTAATTCGGATTAAACGCCGCTTTCTTCGCTGTTTTATAAAGTGTTCCGTCAAAATCCAAAGATATACCCTTTATCTTAACCGCAAAGAGTTCTTTTATCTCATTTTCATATAAAAAAGCATAAGGATACAGCTTTGTAATACTCTCAATTCCCTCATTGGTAATACTAATCCTTATAACAGTATGTTCACCGTCACAATCAAAAGAATATGAAATTTCAGTATTCTCTTTCAAACTTGCCGTAATTGCAACAAGTCTTGCGTTCTTCTCTTTTTGTTCCGAAACAGCGTTAATAAGCTTTTGGGGAGTAACATTAATAATCTCCAATCAAGCCGCCCCCTTTTCTTCCAACAAGCTTAATGCCTTAACAACACCGCTTATAATATTCTCCGGTCTTGCGGCACAACCCGGCACATAAACGTCAACAGGTATAGCCTTATCAACCCCACCCAAAACATTATAACAATCCGCACAAACTCCTCCGCTGCAAGCA
>JAISIJ010000491.1 GCA_031262245.1 Oscillospiraceae bacterium
GCAGGGGATTTATTTCTGTGAATTCGATGCTCCGAGAAACCGAACATTTTATGTGAAAGTGATGTAAAAATGTATAATAAAGATATAATTGCCGCCCTGATTGATAAAATGATTGAATACGAAACAGGAAAACCCGATAAAACAGGGCATTTTCTCAAAGTATATGGTTTTGCTCAAACAATAGGGCTACTTGAAAAACTCACCGAGGAAGAACAATTTACCCTCGAATTGGCAGCTATTGTACACGATATCGGCATTAATCCGAGTATTGAAAAATACAAAAGCAGTGCCGGAAAATATCAAGAAACAGAGGGTCCGCCGATAGCTGAAAAAATGCTTGAAGAATTCGATATTTCTCATAAAATCAAAGAAAGGGTATGTTTTCTTGTCGGACATCACCACACATACAGCGGAGTTGAGGGTGTGGATTGGCAGATACTCCT
This sequence comes from Oscillospiraceae bacterium, assembly GCA_031262245.1. Taxonomy (GTDB): domain Bacteria; phylum Bacillota; class Clostridia; order Oscillospirales; family Ruminococcaceae; genus BNZF01. The sequence goes on from JAISIJ010000491.1 coordinate 444, forward strand.
TGAAGCCGATTTTCTCGTTAATATGCTTGAAGAAAATATGTCGGAAAATGCGATTAAATTCGCATACGATAAAGTTTTTAAAACCCCAACAGGGCGGAAGTTTTGTGAAAAACTCTATTTAAATAAAGATTAAACTTACAATAAAAACCACCTAAACACAATGTTTAAGTGGTTTTATTAGCCTCTTTTTCAGCTAATTCAAATAAGAATTCAACTCTGCTATTCAGTTTCGGTTTCTTTTTCTCAATTATTTCTCGCATTTGCCCCAATATCATAGGGTTCAGCATTTTATCCATTACGTTTGTTGCACCGAATGTAAGTTTTTTATTCGGAATACACAAACCAACACCGATAATGTTACCAACCCCTGCCATTACTTTATACCCCAAATTTGCTAACTCTATTGTCAACATTTGCCCTGAAGGGTTATAAACTGCAATATCAAAAATCCCCGTTTTACAAGCTCTCACGCTGTCACAAAACTTAACCTTACAATTAAAATCAGTAAGCAATATAGCACCTTTTTCTATCTTTTTGCATCTATCCGGAACAACAAAATCACCGGTTCTGCCTGCCGAAAGTTTGTAAAGCACGCCATTATCATCTATTTCAAAATCACCCAATCCAAGTATAGCTCTTTTCGCCGTAGCTTCCCAAATCGCCAACCTACCCCTATGTAGCCAATCTTCAAAACAATTTCTATCAATCCGCCAAACACCGTCCAAAGAATTTATATCAATCACATCAGATTTTGTGCTTTTTAATGCTTGTAATACCGAAACTTTCATTTCAATAGTAAACCCCGAGTGAAGAATATTTTGATTATGCCGTACCCCTTTCATTACTATATCGTCCGTCCTAACGTCTATCAAACAAGGCACTATACGCCACAAAAAAGGAACCTCTCGCCGCATATCGTACTCTTCAATATTATAAAACGAGAAAGTGTGCAATGAAATAACAAACGCCTCACTAACCGCAATTTCACGATAATAATTCCACTCCGTAAACAAAATTGGCAACTGTTTATTCCATTTCGGTATCAACAAATCATTGCATATTTCTCTATTCAAAAAACCACGCCGAATACTGTAAACTTCCGCATCAAAGCTTACATAATTCTCTTCTAATTCAGGATTTATTTTATCATTTTTCTCCGTTAGATTAATAATGTATTTAAGCGGAGAATCTGAAACTCGCTTAGGTTTATACCCCAATTTCGATTTTGTTATAGTTTTCGGATTACCTATAACTTGCAACTCATAAAATAAATCTTGCTGTGCATTAACACCGCAAACCTCGTTACTTTGTAATACATATTCCTTTAAATCTGCCTTTGTTATGAGCTTTTCCTGTTTAGTTTTTGTATCTATAACCGTGCAAATATCTTTATCTATTTTTTTGTAATGTATTCCATAGTAATACCCCCTGTTTCAGTTTGTTTTTAACCGAAAGTCTGGGTGAAAGTATGGTCTGTAAATAAAAAAAGAGTAGGTGATTTACCTACTCTTAAAATTTACATTCTATACGATAAAACTATCAATCTATCCGTTCCGCCTACTGCTCCGAAACAAGTAGATAAAGTCAGGAGTGGTGTGCCTTTTTCAGGCGTTTCCAAATACACAAACGCTGTTTTCTGCACCTTATTCATAAATTCATCATAACTTTCTTCTGTAAAATTGGGATAATTGTAATAATCAAAATAACGTGCATCAGCTTTTTTATTCAAATCAGTTTCAACCTTACAAACCGCAAAAACTTTATAACCATACCGCTTGTAATTTGAATTAAAATTGATAATTTGATGTTTCAAAACATAATCCTTATCCTCAAAGTGCTTCAAACCACCGAACATCATATCCGCAACAGAGTTATGCCCGTAAACAATAACATTATCGGAGTTTCTTAAATACTGGTTTGTTACCGTATCAATATCCGCATATTCTACAAAATTATCGCCGCTCATTAACGTATCAAAATCGCTGTAATAATCCATAAATAACGAACCGTTTCGGGATTCTTTTTCCCTCATATCACGCTTCAGATAATGAATATCCCAACCCTCAATATTGTTATATTTCAAAATCGGGTAATCAATTTTCGTATCGGGAATTTGAATATACCCCTCAACTCTCGTATTTATTTTCATTAATTCCAACGCCGGGGGTAACATTCGATACCTGTTATCTTTCAGAAAATACCCCTCAGAGTTTTGTTCGCCGTCAGGCAAAACCGTTTCAAGCTTATGGTAATCTTTCGCAATATCCTCATACTCTTTTTGCTCGCTGAAATCCACAAACCAATAACAACAAACGGTTATAACCACCGCCACTACAACCCCGATACAGATTAATACCCCGATTTTATATTTTCTTAAAGATTTTGAATCACTTTTACTCGGAA
>JAISIJ010000016.1 GCA_031262245.1 Oscillospiraceae bacterium
CAAGCTTTGGCGGCACAATATTCACGCCCAATAATTCAAAATCTGGGTAGCTGCGATAGATGGTATCTTTGGTCATTTTTATTGTCCCATCTTTATAGTGTTCTACACGAATAGTGGCAACATATTTTGCTTTGATGTCGCTTTTGTAAAAAACTTCATCTGGGAATTCTTTTACGATTTCGCCTGTGTTTGAATTGAATACTCGCAAAGCAGAGTAAAAAATCCTTATTACGGGAATCGCCCCCAAACTATCTACAGTTCGCCATTCCGCTACTCCGAAGGCATAACCATCGGTTTGTAAATCAGGCGTGAAGTTAGTTAATAATGTATCTTTATCGCCGAAAGTGCAGACAGAATCAAGCACCACGATTTGTCCGTTCTGCGCATTGAGCATAGCGGATGTAAGAAATGCAATGAATAAAATTGAAATTAAAGCTTTCATTTTGTGTTCTCCGAAAATATTTTCCTCTAATATAATAATTTTTTTTGTTAATCTTATCATAGGCATAAAAATTTAAATTGTGGCTTCGGCGAGTGTGGTGGCTTCGGCTGGCTCAGCCACCGAGGTGATTGAGCTTGCCGAAATCAACGCTGTGATTGATACCACCAAAATCACAGCATCCAAAATAATTATCTTAACAAAAATCATCACTTTTGCGAAAATCTCCTCCATCACTCCAATTTGGCTCAATTTTTGCTATTCTTGTGTTCGTAGTTCTGCCATTCCCCATAATTTCATTGCAATGTGGAAGGTTACGGCACTGAACAGCATTTTACTCAGTTTGTATCTGACTAATATTAACCAAAACACGCATAATCTACATTAGTCCGATACTACACAGAATCAATACTATGGCAAAAAAGGACGCACCAGCACAACCTAAAAAAATAACGTCAGCTGCAGATTTGACCGGCAAACAAAAAGCCGCCGTCTTGCTTATGACAATGGATATGGATACCGCCTCTAAAATATTCCAAGAATTAGATTTGGAAGAAGTAGAGCAAATTGCAGTTGAAATTACAAATTTAAAAGACATCGGCAATGATATTATTGAAGAAGTTATTGAAGAATTCTACGGATTGATAACTGCTTCTAATTATCTCGTTGAAGGCGGCATTGAGTATGCTCAAATATTACTTGAAAAAACATACGGCGAAGACCGCGCCAAAGAAATTATTGAAAAAATTCGTGTTCTGACAACAGTCAAAGGATTTAATGTTTTAAAAAAATCTGACCCACAACAGTTGGCGAATTTCTTGATGAAAGAACATCCTCAAACGATAGCATTGATTTTATCTCATCTTAGTCCAGAGCAATCAGCAGAAGTATTAGACGAATTTCCTGATGATTTGCGTGGCGAGACGATTATGCGAATCGCCTCACTCGGTAAGGTTTCACCACAAATTGTGTCAGAAATTGAAGACATCGTTGACAAAATTGCAGAAGGCACAATGTCTCAAAATCTTGCTTCAACGGGCGGTGTGCAACTTGTTGCTAATATTCTTAACAAATCTAATGCTCAAACGGCTAAAACTATGATAGAATTGATTGAAAGCAAAGATCCAGATATGGCAACCGAAATCAAACGTAAAATGTTCTTGTTTGAAGATATTGTTACTATTGATGATAAAGGCGTTCAACGTATTCTTAGAGATGTGGATAAGCACGATTTGGCATTGGCACTCAAATCATCTGATGAAAAAGTAAGAAATAAGATATTTAAAAATATGTCAGAACGTGCAGCAAGTAATGTTAAGGAAGACCTTGAGTTTATGGGTCCTGTTAAATTAAAAGAAGTGGAAGCAGCGCAGATGAGAATCGTAGACATCATCAAAGCACTTGAAGATGCAGATGAAATCGCTATCGGCGGACGTGGTAAAGAGGATGTATTTGTATAATAAAATGGAGAATATGATATGGGACAAATAATAGTAAAAGTTCCAAAACGAAAAACAAAACTTCAGTTAATTCAATCAGAAAAAGTTCTTAATGATATAATTGAAAAACGACAACAAAAATACATTGAACAATTAAAAGCGAGTCATTTGCTTGATATTGAGGAACGAAAAGATCTGTTAGAAGATGTTATTCCTAATACTTCGTTTACTGATGAAGAAGCGACATTACTTTTTGAACAAGATGCAAAATCATTTGACGAAGCAGATAAAATTAGCAATGACCTTGAAGATTTAGTATCTCAATCGGATGCAACAATAGATAAATTATATGCAGAAGCTATAAATAATGTCATCAAAGAAGATCAAACAGAAGAAATTGAATTGCCAGATGACGCCTTCAAAGAACCTCCAAAAACTATTTTTGCTGAAATTTATTCTATTTCTGACAATGATAAACCAGTTAAAATATCTCGTATTGATGTAAAACGCAATACTGTTGAAATATCCGTTGCAGAAAGATTTGTGCAAGAAGCATATGATAAGGGTTATAATGATGCTCAAGAAATTGCAAAAATAAACGCTCAAGCAATGATAATGAAAGCCAATGAACATATAAAACAAATTGATGTTTTAATGACTGAAATTAGCAAACATTATGAAAGACAAATCAAACAATTTAATACTAAACTTATTGAATTATCTACAGTTATAGCTGGAGCAATAATAGATAAAGAAATTGAACAAGATAATAATATTTTTGTAAAACAAGTTGAAAAAGCATTAAACGAGCTAAAAGATAATATAATATTAAATGTAATTATAAATCCAGCTGATTACGCTTTGCTGGAAGAAGCAAAATCTAATTTAGTAAATGAAAATAAAACAATTTTAACTGCAAGTATAATTACAGATAATAATATCAATCGTGGAAGTTGTATTATAGGATCAAATGCTGGAACTATTGATGCTAATATCACAACACAAATAAATAAAATTAAAGAAATGCTATT
>JAISIJ010000009.1 GCA_031262245.1 Oscillospiraceae bacterium
TAACCTCAACCTCAACAGTTCCTACACCACCAACACCACCGTTAGCCGCATCATCAGCCTCTTGCCCGTCAACATTTTCACCCGCTTGCGATAAATCTTTAGGCTCGTTTTCACTGCCTTTATCATCCTTACTACTGTCTTGGGTTTTATCGTTCTCACTACCTGAACCGCCACTTTGAGAGCTACTTTGAGAATTACTTTGTGAACCCTCACCCTGTGAACCACTTGAAGAACCACTACCTTGCCCTTGCTACCCCTGTTGCGGATTCTTCCCAAAATTCGGATTTTCTTTCTTTAATTTCTCATAAATAGTTTCAGCGGTATCTCTGCTGAAATCCAAAGTTTCACCTATCGTACTGAGGAAAATCCCCATTTTAGGGCACTCAATTACACAACTAAATTCTTTTTTTCCACCGTAAAAACTCTGCCGTTTTAATCGCGTAACCCCTTGCCCGAATTCTACCTCAAATTCCTTACATATCATTTCGTTTATATACAAATCACAGGCAATATTCCATAATTCAGGGTTTCTTTTCCCCATTCTCACAGAATGCTGATATACAATGTGCAACATTTCGTGTATTAACGCAAAACTCGTTTCGCCCAAAGTTAAATCCGCTAAAAATCGAGGATTATAATAAAATGTAGTTTCTGTTACCCACATTGTCGGAATATCCACAGCCGGTATTTTCGGTATTACCTCAAACATCCACGAATAATACGGCGATAACAGCATTAAATTCGCATTTGTTTCGGTCAATTTTTCCTGTGCCGCCTTATTATACTCGCTGTTGTAACACGCATCTAAATCATATATCCGTATAAACGGCAAAAATCTATCTCTGCCCTCACCGAAAACCCCTAACCCACCTGTAATCGCTTGAATAGCCGCTTCTTGTTCGTTTTCTTTCTTAATTTCCGCCGCAACCGCTTCAGCCTGTGCTTTTTTACGCTTAACAGTTTCACTATCCTCAATAGCACTTTGATAAGTTTCTACCTTTTTTGCCTCTCGTTTGATTACTTTCGGAAATTCCCCACTCTTAGCACGAACATTAATATTACCACTGTTTTCGGTGTATAACATCCAATTTGTTTGCCGTATTTTTCGATTTTCCCCCATTTGCACCAGCATAGATTTTGAAACATTCCTGTAATTGCCGTTCTGCATACAAATCCCAAAACCTAACGTTTCATCTTTATCGTTTACAACTTTATAAAGAATAGTTACCCCATTTTTGCCGTCCAAAGTGCCCCCACTAACCCCCAACATTGGATATGCACCAAACGCCCCTTGCGTAAGTTTCAACTTGCCATTTTCAACAACAGCATTCTCAATTTTTCCGCCTTTGTTTAAATTCGCAATTATATCCTCTGTGGGAATATCCCTAAGCATATACTCCGTTCCCTTCGCATCTTTTAATATGAAAACCCTGTATTTTAAGCCTTTTTCATAAGTCGCTACTATATATTGCAACATAAAATCACCTCTTTCATTATGTGATTTAAGTCGCTGTCTGGGTGAAAATCTATGTCTATTTTGCTCGCCTATCGTTTTATCTGCAACAAAAAAAAAGAGCTATGCTCTCTTTTTTTAAACATCAATTTCAATTCTGGAATATACACCATTCTACAAATCTTCTATAAACTCAGCTTCTTCTTCTGAAAAATGTGCAAAACTACGCTCCATTGTGTTGTTTTCTTTAATAAGTTCATACTTATCAACAACCTCTTCAAGGTCTTTTCCTTTTCTGCAAATAACCCTTGAAATCCCCGCATTTATAATAAATCTACCACACATTTCACAAGGTTTGCAATCGGAATAATAATTTCCCGTTCGCTTATCAAACCCCACAAGATACAAAACCCCACCTAACGCTGATTTTCTACCTGCGGAAATTATTGCGTTCATTTCTGCGTGAACACTTCTACACAATTCAACCCTCTCACCTGTGCTTGAAATTCCTGCCGTATCTCGTATACATTTTCCAATATCACTACAATTATTACAACCCCTTGCCGCTCCGTTATATCCCGTTGCAACAACCTCATCATCCCTCACAATCACCGCTCCGAACGCATATTTTAAGCAAGTACTTCGCTGTGCCACCTGCTCCGCAATGTTCAAATAATACGCTTGTTTACTTATTCTCTTAATCATATTTTCTCCTCAATTATTTAAATTTTCAGCTATCCCACCCAAAACAAAATCTACACAAGGTAACGCAACACTATTTCCAATCATTGTGTACCTATCTGTATCTTTTATTTTTTCGCCATTTTCACCATATTCAGTCCAATTATCAGGGAATCCCTGTAATCTTTCGCCCTCTAAAGGCGTAATCATCCTATAATCCCAAGCCTGTTTATCTTCCCTCCAAACCAATAAATTAGCACCGATACTACCCCCTCCGCCCTTACAACAAAGTGTCGGAATAACCCCTTTTTCCGTTACAATTCTCTGTGTTTGCGGAACATCCAAAAGCACCCAATCTATTCGCTCAACCCCGTCAGTATACTCAATAACCTTGCCTCTATTTTTATGCCACGGTCGGTCAACCTCTGATAAAGCCCTTTCTTCGCTCTCAGGGTAGGAGTGGACAAACAGACCGCTTTATGGTATAATATAAATATGAGAAAGACAACAATTAATGCCGACAGGCGCTGCCCGAAATGCGGGCACATCGAAAATCAAATAAACAAAGGGAAAAATCCTTCAGGAACACA
>JAISIJ010000108.1 GCA_031262245.1 Oscillospiraceae bacterium
GAATATGTTTTAAACTACAAAAACAAGCCCATTGAACCACGGACTTTACAATATCGTTTCAAGCGAATTTTACAATCCGCCGATGTTAAAGATGTCGGATTTCATTCCTGCCGTCACACATTCGCTACAAGAGCCTTGGAGAGCGGTTGTGACGTAAAATCGCTGTCGGAAATTCTCGGTCACGGTTCGGCAACGGTCACGCTGAATAAGTACGCTCATTCAAGCACCGAACATAAACGTGGCTGTATGAATGCTATATGTAACAATTTAACGGAGGTTTATTCTTCCGACTGAATCTGGCAAATTTCTGGTCAACTGCAAGAAAAAATGCCGTGGTTAGTGAGTTTATCGGCTGTTTTTCGTAAATTAAAGAAATTTACGAAAAATAGGATTGTTTTGTTTCTAATATTCATTTGTAATATCGTATAAAAAGGATAATATATGGAAATTATGGATAAAATAGAAAATTTCGTTCTTCATTCGGAATTTTCTGATAAGTTGGATGCTTTTAACCAGAAATTTATTGATACTACTTTTTCTGTGAACGAAGCTTTAGGACCGGCGGGATTGGATTCGATAGAAGTATTGGATACCATATATCCGAGTTTAGAGCAGATTGCCGAAACACCAAATTCTGTTATATCAGAAAAGTTAAAAGATGTAGGTGAATCATTCGGGCAAGCTATGAATAATATGAGCGGAAATAATTATATTCAAAAAGAAATAGAATCAAGTCTAACACCGAAAGAAATAGAATACGATTTAGATTAACTTATGTAAGCTATAAATGGGAGGATACCTAACGTGTTAAATCAAAGAACCCTTTTAGGTCGTTCGTTAACTGAAAGTACGGAAATTGATATATCTTCTACTTTCAATGATGATGTATTAAGTAGACATTGTTTAATTCTTGGGGGAACCGGCACAGGGAAAACTAATCTTTTCTATCACATTGTAGGAAATATTATTGTAAACCTTAACGATAATGATATTTTGATGATATTTGATACTAAAGGGGATTATTATAAAACATTCGCAAATTACTGTAAAGAAAATTCTCTGATTTTATCAAACACAGAAAAATCCAGCAATTGGAATATTTTTAATGAACTCATTGATTATGACAATCCCAATGATAGTCTGTTAATTGCCAACGCTTATGAACTAAGCAAATTTATATTTAAAGAAACAATAGAACAGAGCAATGAACCTTTCTTTGCAATTGCAGCCTCTGATATTTTTTCAGCTATTCTGATAACATTATGCCGAGAAGCAATAGGTAAAAAGGATAAGCGAAAAGAGTTAACTAATAAGAAACTGAAAAATATTCTTAACGTTTCCAACGGAGAAATGTTATTTAAATTGATAGATGTCTTTCCTGATTTAAAATCAATAGCTTATTACATTGCAGATTATAATGGCAAAACAGCAAGGAGTATTATTTCCGTAATGTATTCAGTAGTTAGACCGTTACTAACTACTGGTTTTGCCGAAGACGGTAGTTTTTCTATAAAGAATTTCATTAAGAGAAATTACGAAGAAAAAAATATACTGTTTGTTGAATACGATTTGAATTTCGGCAACGTACTTACACCTATATACAGAACAGTATTCGATTTAGCATTAAAAGAAGCCTTAGGACGTGCTAATGCTTTGAATTCAAATGTATATTTGATTATCGATGAATTTAAATTATTACCTTATCTTGAACACTTGGAAGATGGACTGAATTTTGGAAGAAGTAAAGGTGTTAAAATAATTGCCGGACTTCAAAGCATAGAACAAATTAATCATTTATACGGAGAATCAAAAGCCAAAAGTATTATTTCCGGGTTTTCGTCTTTAGTAGCTTTTCGTCCAAATGATTCTTCAACAAGAAAATTTATTACAGAATATTTCGGTACTGCAGTTGTATCAGAACAATTTCAATCAGTTTCACGACAAATGACCGACAAAGTACGTGATGCAAATGTTGTTGAAGACTGGGATTTGCAAAATCTTAAACTCGGAGAGGCAATAACCGGAATTTGTGAATTCGAGCCGAAAAAATATCATTTTGCAAAATGTGAGATTTAATATCGAGGTAAGAATATGAGTTGGGGACAATCATTAGCCGGAGGGGCTTTGGCAGGACTTATTTCTCTCGTCGGAACTAATATTAACAATTCTATCGCAACTAATAAATATAAAAAACAATTTGCTGCAAAACTTAATGAGGCAATTCTTAATAATATATCAAACAGAGAACTTTATGTTTCGGACTATTTCTTTGAAACTAATCCACAACTTAAAAATAAGTTTGGGGAACTTTGTCCTGTTCTTGAAAATGAAGGACGTTTGCTATTGCCTTTTAATGGATGTGTAACTGATTCGGATTTATCATTAACATTACCCGATAATTTCCAAAGATTCGATTTAGCAGGACGCAACGTAGTTTCGGGTGGAACGTTACAACATCGAAATGGCTTGATTAGTGAGGTAATTTCTGATTACAGTAACTATGAACTTCCTATAATTTGTCTGCATTATTCAAATTGGGACTTAGTTAATAGATTTGCAAATTTTAATAATATAAAGTCTGTCGGTGCGGGTTATATGACATATGACCCATTCTATTCTTTTGATATGGACGAAGCAACTAATTTTTTATATAATCTTATGGATGACCCGGATGACGAATGTTTTGGATACTTGTTTTTAATGTTTACAGTAGGGGCATTATCTGACAATCAATTAAATTTTTACAAGATATGCAAATATGTTGAATATGGTTTATATGACACAATCCAAAACTTAAATTATTATGGAATTTCGCAAGATATTATTTCAGATTTGCTAATCGAGTATCAACAATATCAACAATCTGAAAATAAGATAAAAAGATTTATCTCAAAACTTAAAATGCAATTTCACGAAGACACACATCAAGAAAATAATCCCTATGGTTCATATTCAATGTTACAATGTTTTAACGATAAAAACATTATGTTTATTAATATGTCTTCCGAACACAACGAATTGCTCCATAAACTTATTATTCATCAGTTGAAACATTTGTATTCTTTGAGTAATGAATTCTTATTGGTTTTGGATGGAATTCGGCTTGTTCGTAATTTCAGCAATACAAATGATAATGAATTTATTGGGCTTATATCTAATAGAACAGATTTACTTTTGAGTTACGATGGAATACAAGATGAATTTCCACCGAATTATGTTAATTTGTTTAGAAATATGCTTAATTCCACAAACAACATAGTTTTGTTTGCCCATAACGATGCACATTTTTGGTCTGATTATTTCGGCACATACGAAAAATGCGAGCTTATCGGGAGTATGACACGTACAGTTGGTGGCAGTATATTACCGAATACTGCCGTTGCAGAAGCCATTAATACTTCATATCGTACAATGCCGAAGGTTTCAAGTGATTTGATTACAGGTTTGAGAAATAGACAGGCTTGTGTGTATAGTGATAAACGGATAAACTTTGTTAATATATAAAAGAGGAATTAACAATGAATAATAAGAAGAAATTAGCTGTTCCAAGCGTTGGAAGGTTTGCAACAAATGATGTTATATCAAAGAAACGTGAAAAAAAGAATGAGCAGCTTGAAGTCGATAAACACGGTTTCAAAACTAAGTTAGAACATGATATATGGGATAAGATTTGTAGAAAATTTTCAGATTTTAAATTGGATTCCAAGGAAATTTCAGAATATCTTGATTTATTCTATCACAACTTAGATAATTTACAATTAGATGGTAAATTCCTAAGAATTCCAAGAGGCCGGCTTGATGGTAGCTTAAAAATGCTTTATGGTTTTGATTTAGGAAAAGTAATTAATAAAGAGAAATATCACGAAATGACGGAGTTGCAAAGGCTTTCATATTTGGAGCAAATTCTCGATTTATCTGAAGAAGTTTCCAATGCTTTTCATAACTTTCAACAAGCAGGTATTCGTTTGTTATTGAAAGCGAAAGAAATAAATAATGAGTAATTTACAAATAACTTTTATTCGTTTCGGAATTTTTATTTTACTACACTATTTATTAAAATTTAATTAATCTAATTTTTAAGATACGGAGGAAATAGTTATGATTAACAAAAACTTGGATATTCCCCAAAACGGAATATTCGCAACAGAAGATAATGCACTTTCGAAGAAACGGAAAGAACTCGCTGAAAGACTTAAAACAGGTCAAGCAGTAAGCGTTACCCCAACCGGAACTCTTGTAAAACCGGATTCTCCGGAAGCACAGCAGCAAGAAGGCAAAAATCTTAATATCCCAGTTGGAAAGTTAGCAGGCAAAGCGTTGTTAGAAATTTCTGAATTAGAAGAAATGGATAACCTTTTAGAAATTGAAGCACTTACTATTGAACTGATGTCGAATCGTGTTACAAGATTGAAAAATCGTATTTCGGACAACTCATTAGCACAAAAAAGAGCAGAACTTGCTTTAAGGTTAAAGCAGGGCATTCCAATAACACCTTCTGTTAATTCTGATGGAACTATTTCTGTTGATGAATATCCTTTTGCAAAATTATTAGGTGAAAAAGCATTGCTTCTTCATGGCTTATCAATAAATGACAGGATAGTTTTTCTTCGCAAGATACAATCTGAAATAGATGATGCTGTAAATGCTTTGCAGATTGATGAATCCCAACAAAACATTTCAGAAAATATAGGAAATGAATTAACTTCTCTTTCTGACGTATCTCCCGAAATCACAAATAGTGAGTTAATTGAGAATTCAAAGGCAGAAGAATGTAATATAAATGAGGAGGCTAACTAATATGTTTAATACAACTATAGATAACAATAAAGAGCTTATTGTTCCTTTAAAAGGAATTTTTGCGGCAGAAGATAACGCACTTTCAAAGAAACGTAAAGAACTCGCCGAAAGACTTAAAACGGGGCAAGCAGTAAGTGTTACTCCATCCGGAACACTTGTAAAACCGAATTCGCCTGAATCAGAACAATTGGGTGGCAAAACACTTAATATACCAGAGGGTATATTAGCTTATGGGTATTATTGGTACGAAAAAGACCCTGAACTTTTTGAATCAGAAAAGAAAGCAATGAGAGATAGTTTTCCGAATTTTAAATTAGATAAACTTGAAGATGGAAGACTTTGTTGGGAAGGTGAGCTGACCCCTTGCGGAGAAGAGGATATTCATTGGCATATTTTAGCTGTTTATGATAATAATCATCCAAGTAATAGTACGTATGGTGGTTCAGTAAAAATTTATTCGCTATCTCCCGACCTTGACGAATTACAAGCACAAGTGGGCGGTCGTGGTTTGCCCCATATACTACGTGACGAATCCGGGCATCTGTATATGTGTACTGCAAGAAAAGAAGATGTCGATGCGGGAAATGTTGTTACATCAGCATCCTCATCATTACGCTGGGCTATTAAATGGACATTTGCAGTTACCTGTTGGTTAAACGGAGATGTTGGTGATGAAATATATGACCACACTTTTTAAATTATATGTCTAATAAAAATGAAATGAGTTATCTTATGTCAATGAAAGTTGTTTTTTCAAAAAGAGCATACACCGCATTACTGGCAGAAACTAAAGAGAAAATAGCTACCGAAACCGGTGGTATATTTCTTGGTGTTGTTCAAGACGGCATTTGGTATGTTGTTGAATCAATAGACCCAGGACCAAAATCAATATTTAAAACTTCATATTTTGAATATGATACGGATTATGTTAAACATTTATCTAATAAAATCAATCGACTTTACTGTGATAGATTAGACGTATTAGGATTATGGCATCGTCATCCGGGGTCAATGGACACCTTTTCAAGCACCGATGACGGAACAATACTTCAATTCGCCACTCAAAATAACGGCATTACTATATCAGCACTTGTAAATATTGACCCAAAATTTCGGATGACTATGTATGTTGCAACATTAGAATCAAAAGATTCGTGTAAACCTATGTATGAACAAATACTATATGAGATTAATGAAGATGGTATTCCGAAAGAAATACGTGAAATTACTGATTATAGAGAAATGGAAAATCAGATTAATAATTTTTCTTTTACTCAATATAATAAGTTTAATGTTCAGAATGCAGGTGCTTTTCAACATATATCCGGACAAAATCATCAAGTTAAATCTATTGATTTCAGCTATATTTTATCAACATATTTGCGAAAAATGCCACGTTCGGCACTTATCCCTAATATTAATTTTTCAAATACCGATGAAGAATATGAATTAATTATTGAAGAATTTTTAGTTGATGAATGTTTGTTTTGCGATGAAATGGGTTTATCATATGTATGTAATAAAAAAGCTAATAATGCAGTAGAATTTATGCTTGGAGATAAAAATTCTAAGTATAGCTTTGAATTTTATATGATAGATTTCTCACGTAAAGATGAATTTATACAGACCGCATCCATTATAAAGCAAGTCTGGAATGCGTTATTTCCTCCCGGAGAAATAATAGTTGAAGCAAAAAAACATCTCTGTTTTATCTTTGATGGTCGAATTTATTTATATACAGGTAATTTGCTGAAAAATGCATGGGAGGCTCGTAAATGATTTCCTTAAAACAAAAAAAGAAAAATATTGTAATGTTGCCCGAAAGTATATTAAAAAGCGACTTTACAGGTAAAATTTTCGGTCAGTATATTGAAACAACCGGTGTGTTCAACATATATGATGAAGCGACACAAAAAGTTCTTGGCGGAGATGTTGTAGGTGAAATTATTTCGGCAAATAACGTGCAGTCTGAAACGAATGTATTAATAGGTGTTCGTGAAGGTGGTAATATTGTCTTCACCTTTAATAATCAACCTTTTGAAATAAAAACCTATAATCTTATTCAAAATGTTTTTTCTCGGAATACCGGTATACTTGAATCAGATGTTATGACTAACAAATCTGCTGTTTTGTTAGGTTGTGGTTCTGTCGGCAGTTTTGTGGCACTTGAACTCGCCAAAGCCGGAGTTGGAAAATTTCTTCTTATTGACAATGACATTTTTGAATATCACAATATTTGCCGTCATCAATGTTCTATATTAGATGTAGGTAAATATAAGGTAGATGCGTTAGCAGAGAGAATAAAAGCAATTAACCCATATGCTGATGTAATGTCAGTACCGAAGACGGTTGAAACAACTCAACGAGAGGCATTTGATAAATATTGTTTCGGTGATAATACAATTATGGTCGGTGGGGCTGATAATAGAGCCGCAGATGTTTATTCAAATTCATTAGCTGTTCTTTATGGTACAGGCTTTATAAGCATTGGTTGTTGGGAACGAGCGTTTGCCGGAGAAATATTCTATTGGTTACCGAATAGTGAGATGCCTTGTTATAAATGTGCTATCGGTGACGGCGGCTCACTTTCACAAAAACCTTCTAAAAATCGCCGTATATATACAAATGAAGAAGATTTGACAAAAGTTAAATTTGTTCCGGGGATTTCAGCAGACATAAACTTTGTTACAATTATAGCTGTGAAATTAATTTTTGATATGCTTAATCGTTCCACTCCAAATTATGTCCCCCGACTTCTCAATGATTTAAAACAATTCACTTTAGTATGCAATTCCAACAATCCGGAAGTTGGCGGCGAAATGGCAGAGATATTCAGCTATCCGTTACAGGTTACAACTTCGCTTGAAGTAGGATTTGGATTAGATTGTCCTCCTTGTAAGTTTTCCGAATAATTTATTTCTATAATAAGGATGGAGGTATATTTTTGGCAAGTTGGATTGATGATGAAGGGAAAATTCATAGAGATACTCCCCCGCCGACGGGGTCTTATATTGATGATGCAGGCAGAATTCATAGAAATCCTCCTACAACAACGAGAACTCCTATTTATACTCCTCCCACTACCCGTGGTGTATCAGGTAGAATAATTGCAGGGTGTATCTTTGCCGTTCTTGATTTGATAGCATTAATTATAGGTTTATCATATTCGGGTATAAGAGGATTCGGAGATATTATAAGTCTGTTTACTGAATTGCCTAATATTTATTTCTGGGGGTATGGATGGGTTTGTTGGATAGCTTGGGGTCTTGCTGTAATAATACCTGCTATTGCAATAATAGGAGACGGAGAAGATTTAAAAAGCGGAATTTGGGTATTTTTATCTGCTAGTATTCAAAATATAATCGGTGTCTTATGTGCCTATATGATTTCGGTATTAGCAATTCCGATAATTTCCGGTTTTTCTTTTCCCAGCACCTCAGAAGTTGGAATGGGAATGACAATATTTAATCCGGGAAATGTTCTGCAACATATTGGTTATTATGCTCCGCAAATTGTAATTGTCGCTACTCTTTTATCAAGCTTTATTTTTATTATTGTCAGATATAACGATGAATATGAATATCCTCCGACTAATATATTATGGTCATTCTTTTGCTCCATAATTGTTTCAATTGGAGTATTAGTAGCAATTTCAATTGTAATTTTAGCTGTATGGGTTATTCTTGCCTTACTTATAGGAGTATTATTGGCTATTGCCGTATTAATTGCTCTTTTTTGCTACTGCTGCGGAGGATGTTAAAATATCCTAAAGAAGTTGTTTTTCGATTATCTGATAACGTCAAAAATACATTATATGTTAAGGGTGAACAGATTGTTTGGATATTTTAACCCACGAAACAGCATTAGTTACCTGAAAATCAGAAATAAATATAGAAAATACTATTGTTCATGTTGTAAGGCTCTGCAATATAATTATGGTAATTTAGCAAAAACATTATTAAGCTACGATGTTACTGTTTTCGCTTTTTTTATGAATACTGATGTTAGTTGTGCAAAAAACGCCAATATTCCTTGCAATTTCATAGGTCATTGTGGTTCATTTGAAAATGTTAAAGAAAACAATCAATGGAAAGCAATAGGGGCTTTAAATTTACTTTTGGTATGGCAGAAACTTAAAGATGATATATATGACGAAAACTTACTCTATGCAAAAATAGGGTTACGGATATATAGAAAATCAATAATTCGTGCTATAAATGATTTTCCGAATATGGCAAAAGAGATTGAACAAGGCTATGAGCGAATTGTTGCACTTGAAAAAGAAAATGCGGATGTTTCCACAATTGCAATGGCTTTTTCTGATATGATGTATGCAGCGTTGTCAAGTGCGTTATGTATTTCCGAACAACAGAAGTTATTCTTTAACGCTATCTCTTCTTGGATATATATTATTGATGCACTTGATGATTATGACAAAGATTTGAAGAAAAAACGCTTCAATCCGCTCATTTGTCAAAATATGTCTTTTGAAGATTATATCCATTTTAATAGTGATAATATCGTCACTGTAATAAATGATATTACTCAAAATTGTCTGAATTATACAGATAGTGATTTTGATTATAAATCTGCCAAAGTAATATTGTCTGAATTCATTCCGGAAGTTACACAGATAATTTTAAAAGGAATGTCATTGTCATTAGTTAGATTAAAGGCTATGCTGACTTGGTTTTCACCATTAAGTTTAAAAAGAAAGAAGTAATGCCCGTGGAAGATATTATTTTGAAAACTAAAGACATATGTAAAAGATATAAATCACAAATGGCTTTAGATACCGTTTCAATACAGATAAATAAAGGTGATATTTACGGGCTTGTTGGTGAAAACGGTGCGGGGAAAACAACATTTTTACGAGCGATTTCCGGATTGATTTATACCGACAGCGGTGAAATATCTTTGTTTTCTAATTTGAATTTCAGAAACGAACTACATCGGGTAGGTTTTGTAATAGAGTCACCATTTCTTTACACCAAAAATACAGCAACAGAGAATTTAACAATATATTGTAAAGCACAAAATATAAGTTTAAACAGAATTCCCGAAGTCTTAGAACTTGTAGGACTATCGAATTGTATCCTTCGTAAACATAGCGATTCAAAAAAGAAAGTCAGCGAATTTTCACAAGGAATGAAACAGAGGCTTAGTTTAGCATTGGCACTTTTGTCTGTTCCGGAGTTTTTGGTGCTTGATGAACCTTATAACGGTCTTGACCCATTAGGCATTGAAGCACTTAATAGATTAATCTTAGACCTTAATCAAAAATACGGCGTTACCTTGCTTGTATCAAATCATATTCTTAAAGAACTTGAAGAATATGCTACAAAATATGGATTTATTCATCAAGGGAAAATGATTCGTGAATATAAATCTGTGGAAATGGATAAATCTCTTATGGAAACTTATAAAGAATTAATTGGAGTTGACATATGAAAAATCTATTACACTCCGAGTTTTATAAACTTTGGATTTCCGGTTCCTTTAGAGGATTTGCTATTGGAACAATAATTTCGGCATTAATAAGTGTAGTATTTATAAACTCTTTAGAACCTTTTACTACCAACGCTCCGAAAGACCTCGTTGAACAAATGGTAATGAACGGTGTGTATAACTTTGGATTTATTAAGGTAGATTCTATTTCAGATTTAACCGCGATGACATCAATTTTTGTAATGACTTCGGCTTTTACCAATTACTGTCCATTAATTTTAGTTGCTATATTTATTTCAAAATTTATTAATACAGAATTTGAGAACGGTGGAATCCGCAATTTTCTACTTAAGGGTTACAATAGAAACGAAGTTATATTTTCTAAGTATATTGCAAGTATGACAATAATTGCAACTATAATGCTTACTTATTTTCTCATATATTGTGTTATGTCGACAATTATATTTTCCTATACTTCGATAAGTATACATTTTTTCCTTGATTTAGTAGCATTTCTGTTTGCCGAAATATTCTTGATTATATCATTTGCAACTTTATGTTTTTCAATTAGTATGTTTTCCCAACGCCGTACAACTGTTCTATTAAACGCAAGTATGGTATTATTAGGTGATATGTTCATAAAAGTAATTTTAATTATGACAAACGGACAATTGAATTTATCTTCATTTTGGGTATTAGGCTTTGTGTCAAATATTAAACCCAGTAAAGGGATTGATGTAAATTTGTTTGTTGTTGCGATTATTACGCTTATTATTCCTTTTATTTTGGCACAACGAAGATTCAAGCGATTAGAGTTTAAGTAATAATATGACTTGAATATATACTGTTTGATATATAAATTTCTGAGGTATTATATGGCATGGATTGATGATGAGGGTAAAATTCATAGAGATACTCCTCCACCAACGGGGTCTTATATTGATGATGCAGGTAGAATTCATAGAGTTGCGGAGACATCTACACCAAGAACACCTATACGAAGAACGCCTTTTCAAACAAATAACAGCACAGTTTTTACTCGAACACCTCCGGTAGAACGAAGACGAATTTATCATTCTGACCGTTCATTTTTGGTAACAGGTATTTTAGGAATTGTCTTTGGACTTTTAGGTATTCATAATTTTTACTCAAAATATTATAAAAAAGCTATTATACAATTATGCGTTACATTAGGTTCGCTTCTGCTTCCGACACTTTTAGGTTTGGTGGTTATAATCGGTATATGGATATGGGGAATTGTAGAAGGTGTTATGGTCTTAAAAGGTGACATAGAGGAAGATGGCGAGGGGTATGATTTTTGGCATAGTTGGTTTAGCAACAGTAATGATACTACACGTGAATACGTTGAACCTTATTCATATCCAAATATAAAAGCGTGGGTATTTACGAGTATCGCCAGTATAGTTTGGATAACAATTATTATCTCTGTCATTATAAATGCGAGTACAACTTCGACAACGACATCTACTTCGGGAACTTCCATTCAACCCACTCCTCCGGTTGATTTAGCTTTGCAAATCTCCGCCAATGAAACAACATTTGTTCGTAATGGGAACACGTTTTATCGTATTAACAATGAAGGTGTTTTCCAAAAATGGAATGGAAACAGCAAAACCGAATGGGAGAATATAGATGTTGATGTACGTTCAATCGAGCAAGTAGGCAATACGACATTTTATATAAAAACCGACAATTCACTTTGGGGATATGGGAAAAACACACAAGGTGCTCTTGGTAATGGAACTGGTGTAGATATTGAGAGCCCGGTTAAAATATTAGATAATGCAGCGAAAGTGTATAAAAGCGGAAGTTATATTTCTTATGCCCTTAAAAACGATAAAACCTTATGGATGTGGGGCGATGGTGAAAAATTCAAACCGGAATTATATGCTGAAGATATAGTGGATTTAAAAGAATATAACTACAGCGATACATTGCAAATTTCTAACGGGAATGTAATTCCGCTCGTTTCGGAAAATGGCTCTGCAAAATATAAAAATTGGGATATCCCCGTATATGACTATCTTGGTTCGCTTTATACCAAAGGGTACAATGATAAAGGTTCGTATAAATACAAATATGTTCTTAATGGTTACTATATTGATGAAAATAATATCTTATGGCATAGCAATGGTGAAAACACAGTAAAACTAACTGATAATGTAAAATCTATAGAGTCTGATGATATGTGTCGGCACTTGTTTTGCATAAAAAATGATAATACGCTTTGGGCAATGGGAGATAATACCGGCGGTCAATTAGGCGATAAAACGAAAGTTCCGCGTGATAACGAGTTAGTAAAGATAGCTGATAATATTAAATTTGCAAGTCGTTATTATTATCTAACAACTAATGATGAATTGTGGTTGTGGAATATGGACACACCTACTCCGAGCCATTTCCTTAGTGATGTTGCAAAAATATATCCCGGGAATTCAAGAATAAACAATTATTACTATGATATTGGTGCAATTCTTCTTAAAGACGGAACTCTAATATATGATATTTCCAGTTGGCAAAACGGAAAAGGTGGCACAATTTCCAATGTAAAAGTGCCTACACCTGTTAAATCACAAATTCCGGAAAATGCTGTTGAATTTGGGAATCACCATTATATGTTTTATAAGTCCGGAATTAGTTGGACAGAAGCTGATGCAGAGGCGAAAAAATTAGGCGGACATCTTGCAACTATTAGTTCAGCCGAAGAAAATGCCTTTATATTAGAAGAAGGCAAAAAATATGATGTTCATTTTTATTGGCTTGGTGCAAATTCTTTTTCGGGAACTTGGAGTTGGGTTACAGGCGAAAAGTGGGAATTTACTAA
>JAISIJ010000156.1 GCA_031262245.1 Oscillospiraceae bacterium
AACCTCCCCGAATTTATCGAAAAAATCGACAACTCAAAACTTACCCCCGAAGAAATTGAGGCAAAATCAAAAGACTTTGAAAACCAAATTGAAGTCAACCTCAAAAAACTTAACCAGAAAATGCAGGACGATTTGAAAATTTCTGTAGGTTCAAGAGTTGAATTGGTTACGGGATTGATAATGGCGGGATTAGGTACTGACGGAATTACGGACGGAGTATCCCCCCTTCAAATTGAGGATTTAAAAGGCGAAACAGGCGACTACGGAAATGACGGACAAATTATCATAAATAAAATCCGAGATTTTCTTGAAAAAAAGGAACTGCCTAAGCAAAAGAAAGAAATGATTGTCACCGACCTTTCGAAAGTTTTTGTTTATTCCGGACTTTGGAAACCCGAAAACGGCGAGAGTAAACTGAAAACTGTCTATACAACCGTTAAAAAAGACATTATGCCTATTTTTAAGTCGGCGAAACATCTCGACTTTACAGGGAAACTTTTTAATGTTCTTAACGAATGGGTTGATATTCCCGACAGCGACAAAAATGACGTTGTTTTAACTCCACGCTATGTTACGGAACTAATGGCAAAACTTTGTAAAGTTGATATGAACAGCTATGTTTGGGACTATGCGGCTGGTTCGGCAGGGTTCTTGATTTCTGCTATGAAAATTATGCTTAACGATGCAGAAGCAAATATCACAAGCCCCGAGGAACTCAATGCGAAAAAGGCACTTATCAAATACGCCCAACTTTTAGGTATCGAAAAACGCTCCGATATTTACCTCCTTGCGGTTTTGAATATGATACTAATGGGGGACGGTTCTTCAAATATTATCCACAAAGACAGTCTGAAAGAATACAGCGGTAATTACGAACAGGGCGAAAAAAACGGCGAGCCTTTCCCTGCGAATGTTTTCCTGCTTAATCCGCCTTATTCGGCTTCGGGTAAAGGTTTTATTTTCGTTGAAAAAGCGTTGTCGAAAATGTCCGGCGGACGTGCTGCGGTTTTGATACAGGAAAATGCAGGTAGCGGTAACGGTTTGCCCTATACAAAAAATCTTTTGAAAAACAACACTCTCCTTGCAAGTATCCATATGGCGGATATTTTCCGTGGAAAAGCAGGTGTACAGACTGCAATTTATGTTTTTGAGGTTGGAAAAAAGCACAACAAGAAAAACATTGTGCGTTTTATTGATATGAGCAATGACGGATATTCACGTCAAAATCGCAAAAAATCAAGCCTTGACGTGAATTTACGAAACACCGATAACGCACCCCAACGTTACGAAGAAGTTGTTAATCTTGTTCTTAACGGCAGACAATATCTTGAATATTTTACCGAAGAAGAGTATATTGAGGACACTATTTCACTTGAGGGGAACGACTGGACTTTTTCCCAACACAAGAAAATTGACACCGTACCGACGGACGACGATTTTATGAAAGTTGTGAGCGACTATCTCGCTTGGGAAGTAGGCGAAGTTTTACGGGGGCGAAATGAACCCTGAACAGGCGGAGAAAAAACAGCTTGTTCAGGGTAAAGAGGCGTTCGGGTATAAGGATTTTAAGTGCAGACAGTTGTTTGAATTAAAAAGCAATCCACAACTTGATAAAATCCACTTTAATTTTGTTGAAAAGGGCTATCCGTATTTTACAAGAACCTCTTTTAATAACGGTATTTTAGGGAATGTGGAATATTTAGATAATAAACATAAAATCAAGGGAAATTCGCTTGCTATCGGAATGATAGAAATGAAATTTCACTATATGGAAAAAGATTTTTATGCAGGACAATTCACAAAAACGGCTTTCCCGAAATTTAAAGAGTTTAATAAAAATGTCGCTTTCTATTTTATCTCGTTGCTGAGTAAATTTCAACCTATCTATCAAGGCGTACTTGTAAGAGATTTTGAGGAACTTTTTTATAATACTACACTATCACTCCCCATAACTCCTAAAAACGAAATTGATTTTGAATATATGGAAACTCGCATTCGCGAACTTGAGTTTACTCGTATTCGCGAGCTCGCTACCTACCTCAAAATTACAGGGCTTTCTGATTATATTCTTACTGATGACGATAGGAAGTTTATGGGAAAATTAGGGGGGGTAAAATATAGTAAATTTAAAATTGGGGATATTTTTAATTCTGCTGTTGGAGATTATGATATTCAGCAAAAACACATTAACGGCAAAGGAATATATGTCGTTAATTCTGGAGAAACTGACACAGGTATCAAAGGAAAAAGCGATATTAAAGCACGTATATTCCATAGTAATACGATAACCGTAGATATGTTCGGCTTGGCTTATTATCGTGGATATGATTATAAAATGGCAACTCACGGTCACGTATTTTCATTATCATTAAAACAACAAGATATTATGACACGAGAAATAGGACTTTATATAGTTAGTGCAATGAAACACTTTAAACAAATTTTTTCTTTTAGTAATATGCTAAACTGGAATAAAATAAAGGAAGAAACACTTTATCTCCCCATAACAGAAAAAAACACCCCAGACTACGACTTTATGTCGAAATTTATCCGTATCCAAGAAAAACTTGCAATTAAAAAAGTCGTGGAATATAACGACAAGATTATTCAGACTACTAAGGAGGTTGTTGGGGCGTAGGTTTTTTGAAAAATTTCTTGACAAGTGTCAATTTTCGTGGTATAATATTCTCATCGGCACGCAAGTCCAAGTTGCGAGAACTGGCTCTTTTATGGGACAAGCTTGGTTTGGCTTGTGTGCTGATTTACATATTCAAGAAAGTTACCATTAGTGGTAACTTTTCTATTTGGAAATTATCGCCAAACGACACTATAGGAATGTCAATCGTAACTATACTTTTCACATATTTCGCCTTGACAACGGATTTTATATATGGTATAATTAAGTATAATGTAGAATAATGTAACTATATGCGGTTTAGTTACAGGATATTTAAAAATTCGGAGGTTGATATGGAAGTTTTTAATATTATTGTGGGGATAGCTACTATTCTTTCACTTATCGTATCGTTAATTACATTGAACAAGGTTATA
>JAISIJ010000290.1 GCA_031262245.1 Oscillospiraceae bacterium
ATTTCCACGTTTCTATTATAAGCCGAAATCTTGCTCACTTCGCTCGCCTTTACCTGCGGTAAAGTGAAGAAACATAATTGTTTCTTCAAGATTCCGTCTTGTAATAGAAACCTGTATCGGCTTTGCCGATACATCTCACTTCGTTCGGCTTGTGGAAATTACTCTGTAATTTCCACGTTTCTATTATAAGCCGAAATCTTGCTCACTTCGCTCGCCTTTACCTGCGATAAAGTGAAGAAACATAAATGTTTCTTCAAGATTCCGTCTTGTAATAGAAATTATTTTGACTTCGTCAAAAACCCACACTTCGTGTGGATGACAAAAATTACTTCGTGATTTTTGTCATTTCTATTATAACACATTTATACCAAAAAGTCAAGTTATAAATGGGACGAATGAAAAATTTTGGCACACAATGTAGCAAATAACATAGAAAACAATACAATAAAAACCACTTCCACACCGCACACAGAGCCAAAATTCAAACGGAGTTTTCTGCGAAAAATAAATTTTTTCGCTTTGCGGCAAAGGCATAAAGAAAGTTAATTTCCCGTACACTTCACATTACTCTCTTTACGAGCAATCGAACTTTCGGACACCGCATCTGTGTTATCATCTAACCCCCAAACAATTTTATTGTTTAGGGGTTAAATGACTGTATAACAAATAAACTACGCTATTCAAAAAATTGCAAAATATATTTAAACTTCGTTAATAACCGACATCATTATAATATCAAAATATTTATTATTAATAAAAACTTGTTCTTTTAAAACACCTTCGACAGTAAATCCGGAGTTGCGATATGCCTTTACCGCACCGATATTCTCGCTGTATACCCGCAAATAAACTTTGTGCATATTCAATTCGTTAAAGGCTATTTTTAAAGCGGATTTTGTTACCAGCGTACCAATACCTTTTCCGAAGAAATCCTGTTCACCGATATATATTTCGTATTCACAATTCTTATCAATATAATTCAATTCGCCGAAACTGAACACACCTATATCTTTTTCGTCGGCAGAAAAAATAAACTGAATAACTTTTTCATTTAACACGTTATTGTTAAACCAGTTAATATGCTCTTGTAAAGTAATTGTACGTCTGTTGATAAACCATTTGTATATATTTTCTTGATTACGCCACTTCACAATTTGTTCGGCATCTGCTATTGTTGATTTTCTGTATGTGATATTTCTTTGTAAGTTATGAGATATTGTCGATTCAAGATTATATGTCTTCACTAATCGGTTCACCTCTTTTATAATTATTCATACTGCTTGTATTTAACAATTGCTCATAATATTTAGGTTTCATACCATATCCGGGGCGTATAATTTCAATGTTATCTTTTGTAAATTTATCACCTGATTGAATATCGTCAACAGCAAAAATACTTCGCCTGAAAACCAAACTGTCTTTCTCTGTACCGGTTGCAATATAACTAAGTTCACCTAATGACGAATACGCATTATTACAAGCCGTAATCATATCGGAAAATTCTTCCGGTTCCATTGAAAATTCGCTGTCGGGAGTTTTTATCTCTCTGTCCAAACAAAAATGTTTTTCAATTACTGTTGCACCCAAAGAAACAGCAACAACATCGGCAACATACCCCGGAGAATGGTCTGAAAATCCGACTTTACATCCGAAACGTTTTTTCATATCCGGAATAGTAGATAAATTCATATCATTAAAATGTGCGGGATACTCGCTTGTGCATTTTAACAAAGTAATTTTTTCTTTTGT
Source organism: Oscillospiraceae bacterium (assembly GCA_031262245.1). Taxonomy (GTDB): domain Bacteria; phylum Bacillota; class Clostridia; order Oscillospirales; family Ruminococcaceae; genus BNZF01. The sequence goes on from JAISIJ010000290.1 coordinate 1,750, forward strand.
TAAACCTTGTGAAATGACTGCTTCGATTGCATTGTCAATCTCTTCGGCAGTAGCCATACCGCAAGACAAAATCAATGGCTTCCCTGTTTTAGCAACATATTTCAGCAGCGGAATATGAACGAGTTCAAAGGATGCAATTTTATATGCCGAAACTTCGATTTTTTCTAATTCATCCACACCTTTTTCGTCAAACGGTGTACATAAAAAATCTATTCCCGATTTATCACATTCTGTTTTAATAGGTTGTAACCATTCGTAAGGTGTTCCGGCTTTTTTATATAAATCATATAACTTATAACCGTTCCACAAACCGCCTTTAATTTTAAAATAATCATTGTCACAATCAATGGTCATACTATCGGCTGTATATGTTTGTATTTTCAGACAAGAAGCTCCCGATTCAGCGACAGAGTGAACGATTTCTAACGCTCTGTCAAGACTTCCGCCGTGATTAGCTGACATTTCGGCAATGTAATACATAATTATAATACCTCATAAATAAGTTCATAAGCTTCTGCATATTTTACACCTATTATACCGCCTCTATACTCTGCAAGAGCTTTTATTTTTTCATCTGAACGCGGATGAGGGGTATCTCTCATTTCGCTTTCATAATGTAAAAGTGCTTTTAACTTAATTTCTAAATTTTCAGTAATATTAATAAATACATTAGGTGTAAAAGAATTTTTATGATATGGGAATTGCCATTCGGTTGCAGATGGGGTTTCGAAAGAAAGAATTTTTTTAACATAACTTCCAACCATAGGACGACAAGCAGTAATAACTGCTTGGAATGTAATTTTATGGTCTATGTTAAGGTCACTATGATTATGTGTTAATATCATATCGGGTTTGATTTTTTCAATATAATTTTCAATTGTTTTTATTATATCAAGCAAGTCGACATTATCCATTCTGTTATCCGAAAACTTTTCAAAATAAATTTCAGAATATCCAATAGTATTCGCTGCTTCTTTTGCATTATTATGCAGAAGAAGAATTTCTTTTTCGGATTCCTCATTTTCTTTTGTATGACGACTTGCAGCTCCTGTTGCTAAAATTAAACATTCTGCAACATTTTTTGAATCAGTTAACTTATTAATAAATCCCCCGCAACCGAGAATTTCATCGTCCGGGTGTGCAGCTATCGTTAATATTTTCATATTTACTCCATTATTTTCACATCGGCAATTATTCCATCTGAAACAAGTTTGGCTCTGTTAAATGTTAATTTATATTTCCCGAATTTTATAAAAGCGTCAGGATAATCTTCTGCATCAAGCATACGAATTTGGTCATAAATTTGCTTCAACAACATATTTTCAGTAATTTCACTACTCTCAGGTTTTCTCCTGTTAAATGTAGTTGCAACACCGGTTTGAGGAACAGGTTGCGGATTATTTTTAATAATATAAGGAATCATTTTATTAAAAATGATTTCAGATGCTCGCATATATATTTCTTCCGCAGAACCATATAAACTTAAATTTTCTTTAAAATAAACATCCCCGGTATCTATACCTTCATTGACTTTAATTGCCGAAATTTTTGTTTCATATATTCCGGAAGAAATTAAATTCTGCAAAGGACTTCCGCCGCGTCCGAATGGTAAATCAGTCATATGAAAAACTATACATTCAAAATTTTCATAAATATTTTTGGGAATAATGTAAGACCAATGTGGGAAAAATACGTATTTAGGTTTTATTTGAGTAAGTTTTTCAAAAGTGAGTTCTTCTTTTTTTGTTATTATATATTTATTCAAATAATCAAAATTCTCAGCATTAGTTTTATTCCAAGATTTAAGTGTTGCTATTACAATATTTTCCATATTCCTCTAAAATTCCTTTTGCAACTAATTCCGCACCGTTTTTATTTACAGCTTTAATAAGGTTATTATGCTCTTCTACACGTCTTTCATAGTTTCCGATTAATAACTCCACTTCTTCTTTTAATTGCAAAGAATCGAAATTATTCCAATCACCGCAAATTGTTCCGAGATTGTTTTTGTCAATATATTCAGATACAAGTTGTTGGTTATCCGCTTGAACCACGGCAATAAACGGTAATCCCAAACTTGCCAGTTCATATACCATACTTCCGCAGGCAGTGACGGCAATATCACATTTTTTCATTATCTCGGCGATATTTTCCGGATTTTTATGAAACGGTAATTTTATATTCTCATCACATTGTGTTTCAGCACCTAAAACAATTTCCAAGTTATAATCTTTAAGTGTTTCAACAATTTTAGGTGTAAAATTTCTTAAATCCGAACCACCGAAACATACAAATATTTTTTCGGCTTTTTCTTTTACGGAAATAGGTTCGGATATTTGAAATTGTTTACGCAATAATGCGTATTTTGAGCCTAACAATAACTCGGGTTTTTTATTTCCGAATCTTAAATTAAGTTCTTCGGCATAGAAATTGGCATTTATCAATACGTCACAAGAATAACAATACAGTGCATTATCATCATAGCAAACAGTAAATTTATTTGTGTTCGCAATAAATTCGTCTGTTACCCAATATGTATCGATAATAACAATATCGTAATTTCCAAGGTCTGTATTTACATCCGTAATAAACTCACAAATACAATTATACTTAACAAAAACATCAGCCAGAGTATTCATTCTGACATAATGCCCTAAACCGTATTGATTTCCGTAAGCTATAACAAACGCTATTTTAATGCTGTCTTCACACATTTTATTACATACGTTACTTGTTCATCCGTCATAGACGGGTATAACGGTATCGAAATCAGCCTCTCATAAGATTTTTCGGCATTGGGACATAATCCTTTTTTGTATCCTAAATGTCGATAATAAGGTAGTAAATAAACAGGAATATAATGCACATTAACACCGATATTCATTCCACGCAATTTATCGAATACTTGTTTTCTGTTATCTACACGTATAGTATATAGATGTCTGACGGCATTTGAATATTCCGGAGATTCTTGTATTTCAACAGGCAAATCTTTAAATTCACTATTATAAATTTCAACTATTTCAGCACGTCGTTTTGCAAATCTGCCAAGTTTTTTAAGCTGTGAAATGCCCAATGCACACTGAATATCTGTTATGCGATAATTAAAACCGAGTTCCTGCATTTCATAGTACCAATCGCCTTGGTTTTCAAATTCATAAGCCCCCGTATCTCTCGTTATACCGTGGGTTCTGAGTTTCAGCAATCGTCTATAAAGGTGTTCGTCATTTAAGGTAATTGCACCGCCTTCACCGGTTGTAATAGTTTTAACCGGATGAAAAGACCAAATCTGCAATCCGCCCAAAGCTCCCTGATGTTTGTTTTTGTACATACTTCCGAGACTATGTGCACAATCTTGAATAACAGTCAGATTATATTTTTCTTCAATTTTAAAAATATTATCTAAGTCACAAACTTCTCCGCCGTAATTTACGGGAATTATGGCTTTTGTTTTATCAGTAATTTTATTTTCTGTTTCCGATA
>JAISIJ010000350.1 GCA_031262245.1 Oscillospiraceae bacterium
TTTTTTTAAAAAAACTTGAAAAAAAATCGTAATGGGGGTATAATAACTTATATTTTTGTAAGGAGAATTATATGCTACATTGGGCAGATGAATTGGCGAATGAGATTATACGCAGAAATCCCGATAAGGAAGAATACACCTGTGCCGCAGGGATTAGCCCGTCAGGCTCTATTCATATAGGGAACTTCAGAGATGTTGCAACAAGCTTTTTTGTTGTGTCGGCACTTAGAAGAATGGGAAAAAAAGCGAGATTGCTTTTCTCTTGGGATGAATTTGACAGATTGCGGAAAGTGCCTAAGAATGTTGAAAAAATAGCTGCTGATTATGAAAAATATATCGGTATGCCTTATACCGATGTGCCTAACCCTTTTGACGACAATTTAAAAACTTATGCAGAACATTTTGAAAAAGAATTTGAAAATGCTGTTTCTGCTTTTGGTATAGATATGGTGTTCAAACACCAAACCGAACTCTACAGAAGCGGTGTTTATGTTGAACATACCATTACTGCTTTGAAAAAACGCAAAGAGATTTTTGATATTTTAGATAGTTTTCGTACACAGGACGCAACGGCTGACGAGCGTGATAAATACTATCCCGTTAATATTTATTGCCCGAAATGTAAAAAAGATACAACGAAAATTATTTCGCTTTTTGACGATTGCACTATGGCGGAATATGAATGTAAATGCGGACACCGTGATGTTTTCAACTTCACAAAGGATTTTAACTGCAAACTTTCTTGGAAAGTTGATTGGCCTATGCGTTGGCTGTATGAGGGTGTTGACTTTGAACCCGGTGGGAAAGACCACGCAAGCCCCAACGGCAGTTATCAGACAAGCCGTATTATTTCCGAAAAGATTTTCGGTTACAAAGCACCGCTGTTCCAAGGCTATGAATTTATCGGAATTAAAGGTGTTGCGGGGAAAATGTCAGGGTCAAGCGGTTTGAACCTTACTCCCGAAGTGCTTTTGAAGATATATCAACCGGAAGTAATTCTTTGGCTTTATGCAAAAACCGACCCCTTGAGAGCCTTTGATTTCTGTTTTGATGACGGTATTTTACGCCAATATTTTGAATTTGACAAGCAATATACTGAATATTTAGCAGGAAATGCCGACGAACTTACAACTGCTGTTATGCAAAACTGCATTATCTCAAAAGAGAAAATCAGTACAGTGCCTATGGGCTTGTTGGTACAATTAGGTTCTATTGTTGATTTTAATATTGATTTTATCACTGTTCTTTTTGATAAAATCAGTATGAACTATCCAAAAGAAGAGATTGAAAAACGCTTACCTCTTGCGAAATATTGGGTTGAAAAATGTGCTCCCGAAATGAAAAATACCTTGAGAAAAGGTCGCAATTGGGATATTTATGATACTCTTAATGACGAAGAAAAAGAGGATATTAAAACCTTATTTGAATATCTTTCAAAAGACGATTATACCCTTGACGATTTAAACAAAGAATTATATGAGATTGTTAAAGCACATTTTACAGATACTCCCGATAAGAAAATCCTTAAAACAAAACAGGCAAAATTTTTCTCAAATGTCTACCAGTTGTTGATTGATAAAACCGCAGGACCTCGTTTGTATCTCTTCTTGTTTGCGGTTAAAAAATCGGATTATCTTCCACTGTTGGATTTTTCTCACCCCAAAACAGAGGCTGAAGATACTGTTGTTGAAGAAGTTATTGAAACAAAAACCGAAAAAGAATTCGGCGAACCCGACCCTGTTGAAGAATTTAAAGACCCTGTTGACTTTGGAATATTTGAGAGAATGGACTTGCGTGTTTGTAAAATTCTAAAATGTTCGGAGATTAGAAAATCTCAAAACTGCTATAAACTTACACTTTTTGACGGTATCGGTGAACGTGTTATCGTTTCCGGCATAAAAGCTTATTATACACCCGAAGAGTTAATCGGCAAAAAAGCGGCTGTATTTGTTAATCTTGAGCCGAAACGTATTACAGGAGTTACCAGTAACGGTATGATTTTAGCCTCAACAAATAACGCAAGCGGCTGTAAAGTTGTGTTTATTGATGACGAAGTGCCTGAGGGTACAAAATTAGGATAATTTAAGGAAAATTAACGTTGACGGATTATAAAAAAGGGCTGTTTTTCAGTCGTTTAAAGACAGTTTTCGGGTTTATTCTGAAATATCTCAAAAAACTCGACAAAGCCTTGCTCCTTGCGGTGATGTTAATTGCCGCATTGAGCATTACGTTGCTTTATTCTATGTATAAAAACGGAGTGGGCGATGTTTATCTGTCAACTGTTAAAGTCCAATTGATAGCGGTTTGCGGCGGTATTGTTGCGGCATTGATTATTGCAATGATTGATTATCATATATTGGCGAAGCTTTGGTTCATTTATACGCCGATTGTGCTGATTTTAGTTGTTATGACTTTTTTTGTCGGAATACAGCGTGCTGGTGCTGACGATAAAGCTTGGCTTGATTTGGGATTTACCACCATTCAACCCTCCGAACTCCTTAAAATTGCCTTTATACTTACCTTTGCTTACCATATATCAAAAGTCGAAAAACGCTTAAATCACCCTTTTCATATGGCGTTACTCTGTATCCACGGTGCTTTTCCTCTGTTGTTGGTGGTAAAACAAGGTGACTACGGTACTGCTATTATTTTCCTCGCAATCTTTGTTACAATGCTTTTCACTTCCGGTCTTTCTTGGAAATATATACTTGCCGCTGCGATTATTGCACCTTTTGCCGCCGTTTTGGCTTGGACAAAAATATTCGGCGAAGTCCAAAAAAATCGTATTCTAATCCTTTTTAATCCCGGCACAGACCCTTTGGGATTGGAATATCAGCAGGACTTGGGGCTTGCGACTTTGGGTTGCGGTGAGGTTTTCGGCAGAGGTCTTTTTGCACCTGACGGTGTTGAATATAAACAAGTCCCTGAAATGAAAAACGATTTTATCTTTGCTTATCTCGGTCAAACCTTGGGATATGTAGGTTGTTTGGTATTTGTTGTACTAATGACTTACATTCTCTTGAAAATTCTCGCCGACAGCAGATATTGTAAAGATATTTTAGGAAAAGCTATATGTAGCGGTGCATTTGCAATTCTCTTAACACATTTTGTGTTGAATGTGGGAATGGTTATGAAAATTATGCCTGTTATCGGTGTTCCTTTACCCTTTATGAGTGCAGGCGGAACAGCCGTATTGTCAATGTTTACCTTGATAGGCCTTGTAATGTCAACATATTTTTATAACGAACACAAAACCGCATTCTTCTATGACCCCGAAAAAAATAAAAAATAACCTTAGGAGGCTATTATGTATAACGAAGAAAAAAAATCATTCTTAGGCATCGGCATTGCAATCATTCTCCTTGTTGCCACCTCTATCTATATCTATGCTCGTGCTGTCGGTAATAAAAAATATCTCACTAAATGGGAAGACTACGACGACTGCGGGATTTTTTGATATCTGCTGCCTTTAGAGTAATACTCCTCTCGAAGTTCCGTAGATGTTTTCACAGTTGGCATTTTAGCTGACATC
>JAISIJ010000361.1 GCA_031262245.1 Oscillospiraceae bacterium
AGTAATTAATAAAAATAAAAAAACTGATAAAATTGAAAAATTTATTGACAATTTAGAAACTATTAATGATTCTATAAAAAAATTAGTTAAATAGCATACATAGTTCAAAAAACCCGCCATTAAAGCGGGTTTAATTAATTTAAAAAAAAATTTTAATTCCGTGCCGTTCAAAGAGGGCGGCAATTTGCAAATTGTATAGTTTCTGTGCGAACATTTCCTTGTAACGCACTGTTTTTTCTTTTTCCTCCGATTTCATTTTTTCAAGTTCGACAGGTATAGGTTTTTTGACTTTCGACAAACTCCTCATAAGTGTCCTCAAACTTTGCGAATTGATTAAATGCTTCTTGCAAGTCGGCTTCGGCAATGCTTGAAGTTCCGTCTGTGTTTTTTGTAGTGTATCTTTTCATCTTACATGTTCTCCGTTTTCTTTAATATTTTGCTTTTTTTTGAAAACATTTGACGCATTGTAAAACCTCACTTCAACAACTTATCATAGCTTTCAGTTTCTTCATCTCTCAATTGTAATGAGCGAAGGTTGCCATTGGTTGTTTTTCCTTTTTTATTGTATTTGAGTAAAAGATTTTTACTTGATTTATTTCTTAAAATTTTAGCCTTTAACTTCGATTTGCTATTGTTAAAAGTGCCTCGTCGTTAAGTATTGTTTTAGTACATTTTTAAAAATTATTCCTCTTGTTCTTTTTTATTTAATTTTTCAAGTATTTCAACTGCATAAGAATTATTCCAACAACACAGCATTATTACAAAAAACAGCAACCAAATACTAATACCGCTATTCGCTTCATCGTCATTAATCAATCCGTGAGCCACACGATTTCTTAAATTTGAACCTGCTTTTTCATTAAGAATTGCCTTTAAAATAAGAATTATATTCTCCTTGTAATATTCATTCAGAGTTTCATTATCTAAAACTGAACCCAAAGTAAAATACTCTTGTTGTGTATAATTTTGTTTATATGTATTATCAGTTCCACCACAAAAGACAATTATTTCTCGGTAAAAATTTTCAATTTGTGGGCACATAAGCGACAAAAATTCAAGCCATTGACCTTTAAATCCGTAAATTATACCTCTTTTAAATATTTCTTTCCTATCTTCGGGAATAAATTTGTTATTGTTAATCAGTGAATCTAAGTCGTTTTCAGAAATAGACGGAAAAGAATTTCGTATATGCTCATAATGTCCTATAAACGAAATCCCTATAAAGTTTTCTCTTCGTGAAATAATATAATACATATATTGCTCAAATAATTTTTCATCTTTTTTGTAATTATTTGAATCCAGCCCATTGAGTGTAAAAACTGTGTTACCTTTATTGTCTATAATATTTTTGCTTACCATTCCAACTAAGGTTTGTGAATATTCACATACTTCTTTTTCAAATTGCGCCTTAGTCTCAGTATTTAAAATATAATAACCGAATTTAAAACCACAAAAAACTAAAGTTTCAATTAATGTTTTTTCTTGCAATTTTTCTTTATCAAAATTAAAGAATTCTTCTATATTTAAATCAAATTTAATTTTACCAAGATTTTTAGTTGTTTCTAAATTTAATTCATCAATTTTAACTTTTACACTATTTTTGTTCTTTTTATCTCCTATGTCTTCATAATATTTCATAGATTTTTTTAAAATTTTAATTCTAAAATGGTTATCTCTAAGTTCAAATGATGAAGGGTCAATACTTTCGTTTCTTTGTGCATATTCTTTTAAAAACTCAGCTAACTTTTGATAACATTCTTTTGCTTTTTCTCTTTCTCCTTTTTTATCATATATTTTCTTTTTTAAATAATATGCTTTCTCTATAGCGTCATAAACAAATGTATACGACGATTTAAGAAACTCTTCGGAAAGACTTTTAATTCTCTCAATAATTGCATCGAAAACATCTTCTGAAATATCATTTTTTTAACGGTAAAAAAGTGTTTTTCGCCACCCTCATTAAACAAAATTTCCATAAGTTCCAATGCACTTAGAGGCAAATTATTATAAACAAATAAAATTTCACATTTAATACAATTGATTTTCTTCTTTACCGAATAATTTAGACAATTCAATCGCTTGATTTATGTATTCACTCATTTTATGGTAATCATTATCCAACTTTTGAGATGCACATAAATTGTCACTAATAAAGAAAAGATGTTCGATTGTATCTTTAACAAGTTGATGATTTTCTCTAAATTTATACTTGTTATGTCCAATTATATAGCCTAATGAAGCCTTTAATTCAATATTATTTGTATTTAAATAAATTTCCTTAAAGGCTTCAAAATTCTCGCAAGAAAAATTTTCGATTTTTGGAGATTTTTGATATAATTCATTAAGAGCTGATATAATATTTAAATTTTCTTTATCTTCACATTCTTTTATCAAATGTTTACTCGTAAATTCACATGCAGCTCTGGCTATATTTTTATTTTTACTCAAAAATATATCTTCAATTTCAGCTAATAATTCTTTGTTCATAAGTCACTCATACTTTCTTTATTTGTTCTATTATAACACATTTTGAGGTGTTTGTCAAGGAGAAATTTTGCAATTTGAAGATAAGAAATTCCGAATTTTCCTCTTGACAAATTAGAAAAAATCGCCAAAATAACTGGCCTCACCGAGCAGCAAATCAACGACCTTAAAAACGAAAAAAATGTGAATATTAAAAACACATGCCTGTCTTAGAAGACAGGCATGTGTTTCGTGTAGAATGAATTTTTTTTGCAGCTATCATAATATTTTTATTGAATATGTGTAAATGACAAAAATTGCCTTCCGAAAATTCTCCTCACATCTGCCCCTTTTCATATTCCCCACCATCTCCGCATATACTGGTAGAGGAAAATTAACCCTATTATCGAGTTTGCTTTTTCGTTGTCTTTTAAAATGAGCAACACAGCTGATAAATGGGGAACTTATACTGGATTTGCTATTGTTATCAAAATTCATTATCTGTTACTTTTTAAAATAAATATAAAAATAACAGTTCCTACCGGATTGGGAAAATCCATACCTGAATGGAGAGATATTGCCTTGAAACAGACGCCAAATGACCGTGCTGTGGACTTCGGACATTACATTGTTGCGACGAATGCAACC
>JAISIJ010000375.1 GCA_031262245.1 Oscillospiraceae bacterium
CTTGCGATTAAGAAATATCTGGGGTTAATTTCTATTGAAACCACAGGTTGGAACATTAATACTGCACGTTGTTTTGATAGCAGATTGCTTTGTGAAACTAACCCGAGCGATAATTACAAGGCGTTGAGCGAGATTATGATGCTTGAAGAATTATCACAGGGCGGCGTAATGCTTAATACCGACAAAAATAAGTTAGGTAATGAGTTAGAAGCAAGAAAGATTGAGGTGCAGATTTACCAAAAAGATGTTGATACTTTGCCCGATTTATCGGAGGAATTTATTACCGCACTCAAACAAAGCGATGAGAATTTGTGCGATTTAGAAATGAGATTTGCTGAAATAGATACGGTTTCGGATAAGGTAACTGAGTATAAAAATTGTAAGATAACGCCGGAAATGCCTGTGATTGATACGGAGCAGTTGAGTTTGTTGAGTAATTTGAAAGAAACATACGAAAAAAGCAACTCAATAAAGATTTTGCCTCCTTTTGAGAATATTGAAACGGAGCAGATTGAGTTACTTTACAATTTGAAGAGTGTAAAAAACAAATTAAATTCTATCAATATTTTGCCGCAGGTTGAGATTATTGATATGAGCAGGTTGGAGTTTTTGCTTGATTTAAAGGCAAAACTCAAAGATTTGCAGGGGTTACAGGAGCAGATTAAAAACGCTGAAATTGAAACCGAAAAGATTAACAAAGAAATTCACAAATTGGCTGAACAACTCGGCACAGAGGGCATTGATTACAAAATGTGTAACAAATGCGGTAATTTTATGAGCTTAAAAGATTAAAAGCAAAAGAAGAGCAAAAAGCTCTTCTTTTTTGTTATTTTTCGGCAAGATAACCTATGATTTTTCGGTGATTTCCGAGCAGACACAGGGGTAAAAACCAATAAAAATTGTAAGAAGGTGTTAGAATGTGCAACAGATTACATACGGAATGTTGTTATAAATGCGAGAAAAAATCGGAGTGCCCTTATTATATCAATGAAGATACGGCGTTTATGATAACATTAGGTGCGATTGGCTTGATTTTGTTGATTGCGTTGATTTGAGGGGTTAAGAGAGGGTTGCTCCTCTCTCTTTTTTGTTATAAAAACACAACAGATTAAACTAACAAAACCATTAATAAAATTTGTTTTATATATTTTTCCTGTAATTTTCCTTAAAATCAAGGGCGTTTTAGCAATAAAAATAAAAGGTGTTAAAGAAATTTCGCATAAGTAAGCGGTTTTTCAGGTGCGAGGTTTTTAGTTTTCAGGTTAAAACATCTAACAAAACAAACCTTTATTTTTGTTATATCTACTCCAAAACACCGTTGAATACCCTTTGATTTCAAGACAATACTGTTTGATTAAAGAATAAATATTTTGTTTTCCAGACTCAAAATTTTGTAGCTTATATTTTAATTTTTGTTTATAAGATTTGATAGTTTGTTCCGTAGACAAATCGGTGTTGCATATGAAAGAGAGGGATAGCGGTGAATTATATTTTGGTGTGTGCTTGTTTTTCTTGGCTTATAGCACAGATTTTGAAAGTTATAATTAATTTGGTTAAGAATAAAAAGGTAATTTTGGAGCGATTTGTAGGTTCGGGCGGATTTCCGAGTTCGCATAGTGCTTTTGTGGTTGGCGGAACGGTTGCAACGGGAATTTCGGAGGGGTTCGGCTCGGTATATTTTGCGATTGTGAGTATGTTGGCTTGCGTTGTGATATATGATGCGTTGAATGTGCGGTATCAAGCCGGCGAACACGCAAAAGCATTGAATGTGGTGTTTGAAGAATTGCCGCAAATGCTGAAATTGTTGAAAGAAAAAGATGCGTATATCAAGCATAAAGAGCGTTTTAAAGAGTATTTGGGGCATACACCGTTTGAGGTGCTTGGGGGTATAACGCTTGGGGTGATTTTACCTTTTATTGTGCAGAAATTATTTTGATTTCAAGACTTAAACTTTTGATTTATAAACTATATTTTTTGTTTTCAAGACAAATTATTTTGTATGATAGAAATAAATTTTTGTTCAATAGATTTTTATTTTTGAGTGCAAGACTTTAAACTTTCATAAAATTTTAGGAGATAATAAATGAAATACATTAAGCGTGAGCTGGCGAATGAACGCTATTTAGTTGCTGATACTGATACAGGCGTTGAAGAAATTTTCACAAAATCCGCTTTACAACAGTACGTTGAGGGCGGTGTTGAGGTTTTGGGATGTAATCTTAACACTGGCAATATTTATCCGTTGTTTTGGAAGAAAAACGGCGAAAGCGTTTCAAAGGATGATTTCTTATATTTAGGTGAGTGGCGAAAAGAGCATAGCAATTCTGATTCTTATACACGTTTAACGGGCAAAATTTATCCTAAGGGTTCGTTAGGCGTTTCGGCAGGTAGAAAGTATACTTTTGCTGTATCTAAGGGGTTGCAAACGGAGTTAAATGGCGAAAATTTGCGGTTTGGTGGCACTTTTATTGAAACCTATGAAGGGTTGATAACTGAGATTTATAAAAATTCCGAGATAGAAGTAAGATATAAGCGTAATTTCAATGATATTATTGCGGATATTAAAGCAGGCAGAACGATTTTACAACAAGAAGTTGAAATTTTTCTAAACTACGACAAAGGAAAATTCAAGAAAGTATGTAATTTGGAAGATATAGCGTGTGAGGTTTACAATTTTACTCCCGGTTATGCTGAAGAATTTAATAAGTTTGACGGATATGCCGGTATATCATATAA
>JAISIJ010000407.1 GCA_031262245.1 Oscillospiraceae bacterium
ATGATAAAAGAATTTGTTCACCTCACCAATATGTTTGAGAATATGGGTTTTGTTTACTTAGGCCCTGTTGACGGACATAATATGGAAGAGCTTGATAAAGTTCTTCAGACTGCCAAAACCTATCATCACCCTGTTTTTATTCACGTTAATACAGTCAAGGGTAAGGGATATAAATTTGCACAGGAAAATCCCGGTGAATATCACGGTGTTGCTTGCTTTAACCCTAAAGTCGGTACAAAAGAAACTTGGAAAAAAGAGTGTTTTTCCTGTGCTTTCGGGGATATTTTAGTTAAATTTTCAAAATCGGACAAAAATATCTGTGCAATAACCGCCGCTATGAAATACGGTGTTGGATTGCAAAGTTTTTGCCGTGAATTTCCCTCTCGTTTCTTTGATGTCGGCATTGCGGAACAGCACGCTGTTACATTTGCCGCCGCATTGGCTAAAAGCGGAAAAACTCCTGTTTTTGCGGTATACGCAAGCTTTTTACAGCGAGCATATGACCAACTAATCCACGATGTTACCTTGCAAAATCTCCATATCGTGCTTGCGGTTGACCGTTTCGGCGTAGTGGGCAGTGACGGTGAAACACATCAAGGTACTTTTATAATGAATATGCTTATGGGTATTCCTAATGTTACGATTTTTACACCCTGTAATTATCAGGAATTAGAAGAGCATTTGTATAAAGCGATATATGAAGTAAAAGGCATTGCGGCAGTTTGTTACCCCAGAGGGAAAGAGCAATTAATTACACCGTTACCAACTGACAAAAATGAAGATACTGCCGTAATCACTTACGGCAGAATGTACACGGAATTATCTCAACGTATGAATAATGTCTATACTTGCCACGACATTCTCTACCCTGTTCAAGAAAGTTTTATCACTCAATTTCTCTCCAAAAAACATATTCTCTTCATTGAAGAAATGTACGAAACAGGTGGATACGGTGATTATTTCCACTTACAACTAATTCACCGAGGATACACCGGCACATTCCGCAAAAAAGCCTTACCTGCCATAATCAAACAAGCCCCCCCCTCTTTTATTTTTAGTTCTCTCTTAGATACAGGGACGGCGGTTATCGAAGTTCCCTAATTCTTTTCATAGTTGGCATTCTTTAGGCTTTGGTTTGACTATCCTTTCCATTCACGATAACAAATATCTAACATAGTAAGCAAGAAAAAAGCACCGAAAAGGTGCTTTTTTCATATACAGTTAAACCAACGTCAGCTAAATTGCCAACTACAAAAAGAACTACGGAACTTCGAGAGTTGTAAAACTCTGCAACTAACAGAAAACTAAAAATTCTTGACAGGGGGGTGGCGAGTGTGATATAATTAAATATGTATGTAAAAGGAGTTAAAATTTTAACATAAAAGGGGAAGAAAAATGAAACTTCGAGAGTAGTATTACTCAAACTATCGGAAAAATACTGACATTTTCGTGAGTATTCAGATTTACACTTTTAATATGATATAATTAAAAGTGTGTATGTAAAAGGAGTTAAATTTTTAACATAAAAGGGGAAGAAAAAATGAAAATGCGAGAAAGACGGCTGATTTCAATACTTATCTGCTTGGCAATGATTTTCAGCTTTTTGGCACTTATTCCTATCAATCAAGGCAATTTTTTACTGAATATTCAGGCGGCGGAAGTCAACCCTGCAAGTGATTTTGATTATATTGTCGGTGCAGACGAAGAATATACAACTGTACAGGCGGCTGTTAATGCGGCGAGAGACGCAGTGGGAAACACGGGCGAAGCAAAGGCGATTTATGTAAAAAACGGCGATTACGAGGGACGTGTTATTGTTACTCAACCGAATTTAACGATTATCGGAGAAAGCCGTGACGGTGTAAGGATTTTTGCGAGTAATAATACCGCACTTGCCGGGGCGGCAGGCGGAGATATGTATGAACGCAATGTTGTTAAAATTGCAGCAACCGCAACAGGTTTCTATGCAAGCAACTTTACAATTGAAAATACTTTTAAATATAATAATGGTTCTAACCAACAAGCTGACGCACTTGCTGTTTTAGCTGAACAATGTGTTTTTATAGATGTAAAATTGGTAAGTTTCCTAAATACATTGCTTGTTGACGGAAAAGATAATTATTTCAAAAATTGTTATATTACAGGTAATTTAGATTTTATTTACGGCGGCGGAATTGCACTTTTTGAAGATTGTGAACTTGTTGCAAGATACACTTCGGATAAAGCTGACGGTAGCTATGTAGCCGGAAAACAGGTTAGCACTCTCCCTTACGGTTTTGTTTTTTATAATTGTAACCTAACCGCAGAAGACGGCATAGCAGACAATGCTTATCGTCTTGCTCGTCCTTGGGGGGCAGACGCTTATGTCCTTTTCTATGATTGTGCAATGGGTGCTCATATTAATGCCGCAGAACCATATCAAGATATGAGCGTAAATAGTTATGAAAATGCACGTTTTTATGAATGTGAAAATACAGGTGCAGGTGCGGCAATTAATGCCAACCGTCCTCAAATGTCAGCAGTAAATGCTAATCAAGTTATGGCAGAACTTTATTTTGAGATAGATTTTTTCGGTATTGACAGACTTGATTTTACCATTGTTGAGGGTGTTATAACAGATTATGACGGCACAGCAACAGATTTAATAATCCCCTCTGTGATACAAGGGCAAAATGTTGTGGGAATAGGTAAAGAGGCATTTAAAGGCAACACAGATATAACCTCCGTTGTTATCCCCGACAGCGTTACTTCAATCGGAAAGTATGCTTTTTCCGAGTGCACGGCATTAGAAAGCGTAGAAATTCCCGATAGCGTTGAAACAATCGGTGTTCAAGCTTTTTGGAATACAGGACTTAAATCGGTGGTTATTCCTGCCGGAGTTACTTCAATGGGGAGTGCTTTTGACGGTTGTAAAGAATTAACTTCAGTAGTAATTTCTCAAGGTGTAGGTTCAATCAGTGACGGTGCGTTTTATGGCTGTTCTGCCTTGGAAGAAATAGTTATTCCCGACAGCGTTACTTCGATAAGTTCTCAAGCTTTTGCGGAATGTACCGCTTTGGCAGATGTAACAATTTCTGAAAATTTAGAAACAATCGAAAGCTATGCGTTCTATAATTGTACCTCTTTGAAAGAAATTGAATTTCCCAATGGTTTGACTTCAATAGGTTCGGGAGCTTTCGAAAATTCGGGGCTGACAGAAATTAATATCCCTGATACTGTAACTTCAATAGGAGCTAATGCCTTTGCAAA
Organism: Oscillospiraceae bacterium; assembly: GCA_031262245.1. GTDB lineage: Bacteria > Bacillota > Clostridia > Oscillospirales > Ruminococcaceae > BNZF01. Next base: position 3,250 of record JAISIJ010000407.1, read on the forward strand.
CTGTGCTTTATCCAAAGCAATAATTTACAGTGCCTCTATTACTTTCGGCGACGACTTTTTCGGCACAGATATATTCTCAAATGTTGCCGATGGTTTCAAAATTTACGGATATGCTGTTTCGGACGTTGACACTTATGCCGAAACGAAAAGGTTTGAGTTTGTTCCTTTTACTGCAGAAGATTTGGAGTACACCATTGTTAACGGTGTTATAACAGATTATAACGACACAGCAACAGATTTAACAATCCCCTCTATGATACAAGGGCAGAATATTGTGGGAATAGGGATTGGGGCGTTTTATCATAAAGATACTTTAAGAACAGTTGAAATTCCCGATGGTGTTAAAACAATAGGTGAGCTTGCTTTTGCTAATTGCACAAATTTAACAGAGGTAACTTTCGGTGAAAACAGCAAACTTGAAACAATTGAATATGAGGCTTTTTATAGCACAAAAATTTCAAAAATTACCATTCCCGAGGGCGTTACTTCAATAGGTGATAGAGCTTTTTATTCCACATCCTTTAGTAAAGTGGTGTTTTTAAATAGCGGAGAAACTACTTTTGGTGCAAACGTAATCCCCACAAGCCACCAATTGACAATTTATGGTTATGCAGGCTCTGCTGTTGAAACTTATGTAAAAGATACAGTAAACGATTTAACTGTTACGTTTGTTCCTTTTGGTGCAAATGATTCTGATTATACCATTGTTGACGGTGTTATAACAGGATATAGCGGCACAGCAACAGATTTAGTAATCCCCGATACAATCCAAGGGCAAGAAATTGTGGGAATAGGTAATGCTGCTTTTTATAATAATGATGATATAATATCTGTTGAAATTCCAAAAAGTGTATTGGTGATAGAAAGTAATGCTTTTTATAGTTGTGAAAATTTGGAAGAAGTAACTTTCGCCGCAGGTTCACAACTTGAACAAATTAACTCAACTGCTTTCTATGAAACTGGATTGACAAAAATTACTATTCCGGCAAGCGTAAAAACAATATATGCATATGCTTTTAACTATTGTGCAAATTTAGAAGAAGTAACTTTCGGCGAAAACAGCAAACTTGAAACAATCGGCAGCGGTGCGTTCGATAATTCGGGGCTTACTTCAATTGCTATTCCCGACAACGTTACTTCAATAGGTTTCTCTGCTTTTTATGAATGTGAAAAATTAACAACTGTAACATTCGGCAAAAACAGCGAACTTGAAACAATTAGCTCTCAAGCGTTCTACAATTCGGGGCTTACTTCAATTGCTATACCAAAAGAGGTAACGTCAATAGGCACAAATGCTTTTTACAATTGTGCAAATTTAGAAGAAGTAACTTTCGGCAAAGACAGCGAACTTACGACAATCGGAGTTGGGGCGTTCAGTGCTACTACAGCTTTAACAGCAATCTATATCCCCGAGGGTGTAACATCAATCGCAAATTCAACGTTTTTGAATTCGGGGTTGAAAGAAGTTTACATCCCAAACAGCGTTACAGATATAGCCGGAAATTCTTTCCAAAGTTGCACGGCATTAGAAAAAATAGTTATTAATAATCCTACTGCTATTATTCAACCAAACGCTTTTTTCGGTGTAAAAACTGATTTGGCAGTAGTTTACGGATATAGCGGCTCAACAGCAGAAACTTTTGCCAATGAAAATGGTTATGAGTTCGAGCCTTTCGGTGCAAATGATTCTGATTATACCATTGTTAACGGTGTTATAACAAAATATAACGGCACAGCGGAAAATTTAACAATCCCCTCTATGATACAAGGACAGAATATTGTGGGAATAGGCGACTGGGCGTTTTGGAACAAAAGAACGTTAAAAACCGTTAAAATTCCCGAGGGTGTCACTTCAATAGGTGAGAGTGCATTTATTGACAGCGGATTGACTGAAATTGCTATCCCCGACAGCGTTACTGCAATAGGAAAGAACGCTTTTAGGGCTTGTTTAAATTTAACATCTGTAACTTTCGGTGAAAACAGCCAACTTGAAACAATTGGCGAGAATGCTTTTGCGGACGCACAATTTACAAAAATCACCATTCCTAAAAAGTTAGTTATTTAGGTATGGGGGTATTTCTCAATTGCACAGCTTTGGAAACAATTGTATTTTTAAATAGTGACGTAAGTTTCGTTATGGGTTCACTCGTCACAGGCGAGGAGTTTACTGTTTATGGTTATGCAGATTCTAAAGTTGAAACTTATGTAAAAACTTTAGCAAACGCTACGTTTATTCCTTTCAATGACCCCTCCGAAATGGATTATCTCATTGTTGACGGTATTATAATAAATTATAAAGGTTCAGCAACAGATTTAGTAATCCCCGATACAATACAAGGGCAAGAGGTTGTGGGGATAGCCAATGCGTTTACGAACAAATTAGCACTAAAATCTGTTATTATCCCCGAGGGTGTAACTTCAATAGGCGATAGTGCGTTTACTGGATGTACCTCTTTGGAAACAGTTGTTATTCCCGAGGGTGTTATTTCAATAGGTAATAATGCGTTTGCCCAGTGTTTGTCTTTGAAAACAGTTGTTATACCCGAAAGTGTTACTTCAATAGGTGGGGATGCTTTTGGTGCTTGTATTGCATTAACAAAAATGGTGTTTTTAAATAGTGACGGCACTATCGAAACAGGTGCATTACCCACAACCCCCGCATTAACCGTTTATGGTTATGCAGGTTCTAATGTTAAAACTTATGTAGAAGATTTAAAAAATGTTAAGTTTGTTGCTTTCAATGACCCCTCCGAATTTGATTATACTATTGAGGACGGTATTATAACAGGATATAACGGCACAGTAGGTTCAGACGGAACTTTAACAATTCCTCCGTCAATATTAGGGGAAGAAGTTGAGGGCATAGGCTATGAGGTGTTTAAAAATAAGACAACTTTAGAAACAGTTATTATTCCCGAGGGTGTTACTTCAATAGACTATTTTGCTTTTTATGGTTGTGAAAATTTAACAAGTATAACTCTCCCAAGTACTCTTGAAACAATCGGTGGGTATGTGTTTGTCTATTCAGGTTTAACGAGTATAACAATCCCCGCAAATGTTGGTACAATAGGTTCTGGTACTTTTAAGTTTTGTGAATCATTAGAAAGAGTAGTTTTTGAAAAAAACAGCAAACTGACTGTATTGCAAACCAATATGTTCGACGGTTGTGAAAAGTTAGAAGAGGTAATTCTCCCTGACGGTCTTGAGGCAATAGAATTCCAAGCGTTTAGGGATTGTTCCGCTTTAACGGAAATAAATTTCCCGGTCAGCCTTACTGACATAGGCAATGGGGCGTTTAGTTATTCAGGTTTGACGGATATAACAATCCCCGAAAACGTTGATTTTATAGGTTCAGGTGCGTTTGGATATTGTTCGTCATTAGAAAGAGCTATAGTTCTTAACAGCGACGGAACTTTCGGCGAAGAAGGACCTTTCGACTCACTTGTTTTCGACGGCAAAGAAGACTTTATACTCTATAGTTATGAGGGTTCAACAGCCGAATATTATGCAACTATGCGTTATCCGATAGATTTTGTTTCTTTTGAAGATTTGCAAGAAGAAATTGGCAGTCTGCTTGAGGAAATAGACACAAGTGAATATCACCTTACAAAATATTCCGACGATATTAATACAGCTGTGGAAACTTATACACCTTTGTTAACTTCCATAGACGTTGACGATTTAAATGACGGAATTCAAGCCCTTGAAGATTTAAAAGCCGACATCGAAAAAGAGTACGCAAGACTTGTCGGAATAGAACAATACAACTTAGCGGAAATAGTAAGTTGGCTTAAAGAAATGGCAGAGAGCGAAGATTACAAAGAATTTACAAGTGACGGTGAAATTCAAGCTTATAGTGACGGCGAACGCAAAGCGTTCAGCGATGGCACACAAATTTTAACAGATTTGAGAAATTTGGTTGATAGTGCAGGCGAATACGAAAACAGTATTTATGAAAAATATTGGGAAGAATTTGAAAGAGAACAAGCAAAATTGTCTGATATAATAGACATTCTTAAAAGACTTGAAAGAAACAGCGAATATAAGGAATTTTTCAGTGACGGCGAAATGGACGCTTTTGACGAAGACGAAATGGTATATGAAATGCTGTCAGACTTGAGAGCAATTATTAATAACGCTGAAAACCTCAAGGATAGAGTTATTAATGACCACGATAAATCTGTTTCTGAAAAGCAAGGCGAATTAGCAGAAATAGTAGCCAGACTTAAAGAACTTGATAAAAAAGGTAGCGAGTACAAAGAATTTACAAGTGACGGCGAAATCAAGATTTATAGTGACGGTACACGTTCACAAGTATTGTCAGAATTGAGAAAACTTGTCGATAGCGCAGGTGCATATGAAAAAGAAATTAAAGATAA
>JAISIJ010000456.1 GCA_031262245.1 Oscillospiraceae bacterium
CTCAGATTCGCTCATAAACTATTGGTATATCTATATCGGCGTTGTTATTCTTATTATTTTCGGCTGTTGGTATGCATTTCGAGTACCCTCTGTCCGCTTTAAATGGGACCAGATGATTATAAAAATGCCTGTTGTAGGTCCTCTTGTCGTTAAGGTTTATACAGGTAAATTTGCAAGAACAATGTGTTCTCTTTACTCTTCAGGTATTCCTATGGTTGAATGTATTCGCCGTTCTGCGGATATGTTGGGCAATAAATACATTACTTTTAAATTTAACACCGTTGTTGAAGAAGTTAAACAGGGTGAGAGCCTTTCCTCATCCGTTACAAGGACTGAAATATTCGATACTATGTTCTGTTCGATTATCTATGTCGGTGAGGAATCAGGTTCACTTGACACAATCCTCGACAATTCTTCCGATTATTATGAAGAAGAATCAGATGCCGCAGTAGGACGTCTTGTTGCACTCCTTGAACCTCTTATGATTATCATAATGGGTGTTGCAGTTGGTTTGTTGGTTGCTTCCGTATTGCCGGCATTGTACGGTTCTATGGGTCAAATCACAGACTAATTATCCCCCTCAAAAGAAACTGTTTCCTGTGAAAATTCCCACAAAAAAATGTGGGGGGTTGGTAAACGGTCAGCACTTAAAATTGTTAAATTAGGTGTATTAAAACACCTTAACAATAAAATTTTCTTTATTCGTGAAATATTTTCGTGAAACGCTTTTCGGAAATATTGTCAGCAGTAAACAACAAAATTACAACTTTTGACAATGCCGAAAAGTGTGGAAAATATCTGACAAAAAATGTACCGCCGTGAGGTGGGAAACAGCGGCATCTTGCTGCAAAAAACATCGCTTTTGTTGTAGATAAAAAGCCCGAAATATGCAATATTGAAAATTTTTAAAAAAACTATATATAAAGGAGTCAAACCCTATGCTTTCTTTTGACGTAACCGACAGAAACATTCGAGTTGTCCAAGGTGAAGACAAAAACGGTAAAATACGCATTAATAAAGCAGGCGGTATAGAGCTTGAGGAAGGCATTATCAATAATGGTAGTGTTAAAGATGTCCCCAGACTTGCAACGCTTGTCAACAGGCTTTTAAAACAAAGCAGAATGAAAGATAAAGAGGCTACCATCGCCATTTCCTCCAACCTCATTATCTTCAAAGAGCTTGAAATCAAAAAAGACAAAAAGCAAAATTTTACAAAATTAGTTCAGGATGCAATGCGTGCGGCTATGAACCTCGATTCTTCTTACAGTATTTCCTATGTTATCGTCGGTGAAGACAGCGAGGACAAAAATACCACAATCGTTCTTGCAACCGCTTGTCCTTTTGAAATTATCGAGTGCTACAAAAAATTATGCTCAATGCTTGAGTTGCAACTTAAAGTTGCAATGGTTTCCTGTAATGCCTCAACAAAAGTCATTCTTTCCGATAAAAAGAATGAACACAGAATGCCTCTTTTGTCTGTTCAAGTTGATAAGACATTTATTTCCTGTAGCATATTTGACGAAAACCAATTGGTATTTACTCGTTTTGCAGATATTGCCAAGGAAGATTACGGCAATTCAGATGACTATGTTTTTGAAGCTGTTCAAGATAACGTTGAACGTATGTTGCAGTTCTATCGTTTTAAAGACCCCGACAGGCCAATCGAAAACATCCTCCTTTACGGCGATACAAAAGACGATTATGTTCGTTATGTTAAATTTTTTGACGAAGAATATCAAATTACAACAGCGAATATTACAGCTCCTCCCAATATTCACGGTTATGAGAATTTAGAATTTGCATTATATGTAAACGCTATCGGTGCTTTGTTTGCCCGCAACCCCGAAAGAGAATGGGTTAACCTCCTTGAAGTTGACACCGTTAACAATAATAAATACAAAACACCTAAGTTTTTTGCAATATCCTATTTTCTTACAATATTTATTATCATTGCCGGTTTGGGTACTTGGGTTGTGCTTTTGCTTTTGGAACGAAACAGAATTCAAGACGATATTGAATATAATACCAAATACGTTGAAGATACCGAAATGCAATATAAACTGACAGAATTTGAGAAAACAAATCAGCTTATTGTTCAGGTAGAAAGTTACTCAAATGTCTTGAAAGGTGCACTCAACGCTTATGATACTCACGTCAGATTGAGTTCCGATATCTACAAAAGAATAAATGAAGTAATTGCCGAAACTGTCGGAGATTCCGACCTTGTTGTAAGCAGTGACGAAAGCAAAGATTATCTTGACCGTGCTAATATCACTTTCCCCGACAGCGATGTTAAGTTTATTCCTGCCGGTTCAAAATGCGAGGTTACTTATCCCGTTGTTAGTATTGACGGCACTATATCTTTTTCCGTTGTCGCTAATGAGCCTATAGACCCCGAAGAACCCGGTCAAGGCGACTTGGCAATATTCCCTAAAACTCTTGTTCGTAAGTTTATAGATTATGTTGACGAAGAGGGAAATCCTTACTTTACCGACCCCGAATATACCAATTATTCCATTACAATTGAGGAACAGGAAAACAGCACCGAGGAAAGACGTATTGTAACTTTCAATATTAATATGTCACTTGTTGAAAATACACCTCCGGATTTAGAACAATATAAACCTGCTGAAACAGAAGCCGAAGGAGGAAATGAATAATGTTTAATAATATTTCTTTCAGAGATAAAGTCATTATTTTTGTTATCTCAATATTAATTTTAGTAGGTTTGTTTATCTTTGCCGGCTACAGACCCCTTACCGCTGAAATTAAAGAGCTTAAACCTCAACGGACTACAGCTTTGGAAGCTGCCGAGGCACTCCACAAACAAGTCGGAGATGTAAGTGATAAATCCGGCGAGGACGAGAGAATTCGCTATACTCCCAGCGACAGAAACACTTATAAAGGCAGTGATTATGAACACGTTCTCGATACCTATAAAGCTGCTAAAGTTGATGCAAAAGCTTTTTCCGAGCAATTTTCCATTACTCCGCCCGATAAACTGACTTTGGACGATATGATGAAAAAACTCTTGGACGAAAGCGGCTTAAAAGTTACAAGTATAACTTTCGGTGAAACTTCTCCCACCAGTATCCAATATTACGCAAATGAACCCAATGACCCTTGGCTCACAAAAACTTATGAGTTAAGAAAATCTGTTGATACCCTCGTCGGCGGCAAAATCAGCGAAGAAAATGCAAAGGCTTTCGCTTAC
>JAISIJ010000470.1 GCA_031262245.1 Oscillospiraceae bacterium
GGAGCGAGTGCTGTTGTTTCGGCATTGGCTGTAAGTGGTTTGGATACTACGCTTTTTACCTTTGAGGGTTTTTTATCCGCAACAAAAAAACACCGTATTGACCGTTTGAAGTATATTTCCGATTTTAAACAAACACTTATTTTCTATGAAGCACCCCATAAACTCATAAGGACGTTGGAAGATATGCTTGAGATATTAGGTGACAGGCGAATATCTCTCTGTCACGAACTGACTAAAATACACGAAAGCGTTATGCTTACTACTGTTTCAAAGGCTTTGGAATATTACAGAGATATAACCGTAAAGGGCGAGTTTGTGCTTGTTGTTGAGGGAAAAACTGAAGAAGAGGAAACTCAAATATCTATTGAAGAAGCTGTCGAAATGGTTAATAATTTAATTGCGGAGGGTATTAAAAGAACCGAGGCTTGTAAAATTGTTGCTTTAAAAACAGGTTTTCATAAATCGGAGTTATATAAATAAATATACAAGCATATTATGTACAAAATAAGTTTGTACATAAATAAAAGGTTGTGTGTTTGAATGTTTATTGGATTAAGACTTAGAACTTGGGTTAGAAATTTAATTGCGGCGGTGTTGACTGTTGCTGTGGTATTGGGCATTATTTTATTGATTTTTCATAATAAAGATAAGATTGATACTAACCTTTATGATAAGAATTTTAACAGAATAAGTTATATCAATCTCCAAGGTTGGGATATAGATGAAACGCCGTATTCCGAGCAATACATCACTATTCCCGAAAAATTTAACAAAGTATATGAAAAATATAATAGTATTCAGAATAAACAGGGTTGGGATTTAGCGGATTATAAAGGTAAATCTGCAATAGAATATATTTATAAAGTGAAAAATTATAATAACGGTGAAGATAATGTTTATGCAAGAGTTATTGTGCTTTCAAACCGTATAATCGGTGGAGATATTTTTAAAATGGAACAAGGCGGATTTATTAAAGCATTGAAATAGCATTATACAATATATAGTAAAAAACAATATGTAGTTATCTATATATTGTTTTTTTATTGTGCAATTTCGACAAATTGTTAGCTATTTCGACAAGATTTTCGTATAAACTCACCTCAAACTGAGGGCAGTATATAAATCTTGTTGACATTGAAATAAATTAAATGTCAACGCTCGACGGCTATGCCGTCGCACCGCTGATTCTCAGCGGTGATAGTCATTCCGTTTTATTAATGAAAAACGGAATGACTATAGCCTGCAATCATCTCAGTTCAGGAGGTGATTTTTAATGAAAATGACAAGAGTACGTCTTGAAGTAGCGGAATGGGATAAAGAGTATGTCAGACAGGTAATAGAATTGGAGCGGCAAAACCAATCAAGACCGTTACCTAAAAAGAATGTTCAGGTTACCCGAGTGTTAAAGTTAATGAGAGAGATTATAGACAAGGAGCTTACGGAAACTCAAAAACTTTATATAAGGGAATATTATTGGAACAACAAATCTACTCTTCAGATAGCGAAAGAGTTTAATGTGAAAACATCAACTGTTTCAATCACTATCGGCAGAGGGGAGAAAAGACTTCTGAAGTTCTTACGCTACAATTTTGATGTCAAAAAACTTTTTTAACAAAAAAGCTTGACATACCTTCTCGGAGGTGATATAATAACCCTACACTAAAAATCAGTCCCTTGAGGGGCTGATTTTTGGGATTGGAGTAAAGTATATGAAATACAAAAAACTTAACCCGACAGAAAAAAGGGTGTATGAACAAGCAAAAAAATTAACTGACGAAATGGGCTATATCCTTTGGGATATTGAATTTCTTAAAGAGGGTGCAGAATGGTATCTTCGAGTTCTTATCGACAGTGAAGAGGGTATCACCATTGAGGATTGCGAAAAAGTCACAAAACCTCTTGACGATTGGCTTGATAAAGAAGATTTTATAAAGGAAAGCTATATTTTCGAGGTTGGTTCTGCAGGTTTGGGGAGAGAATTAAAAACAGCGGAACATCTTGAATGGGCATTGAATGAACAGGTTGAAATAAAACTTATTCGTCCTGTTGACGCTGAAAAGATTATTATCGGGGAATTAACTGCATATACTGCGGATACAATAAATAATATACCTTTGGATAATATATCGAAAATAAGAATATATGAAAATTTTTAGGGGGATTAACACGACAAATGAGAAAAGTAATTGTACCGAAAGAAGCTCGTATTGACGAGGAGAAATTTTTTGAGGCATTGTTTATGCTTGCAGACGAGAATGCAGATGCCGCAAACTTAGAGGAGTTGGTTGAAAGAATACAGGACGCTATCAGAAAAGCAATCAAGAAATCCTATCCTAACTGTGAAAAAATTATTGTTAATATTGATACTGATAAAAAGAAACTTGAGGCAAGTGTTTTAAAATTAGTTGTTGACGACGACGAGTTGGATGACGGTGAGATTAATATTGAAAAAGCAAGACTTATTGATAAAAATGCGACAGACGGTGAAATGATTGCAGTACCTGTTAATATCTCCGAGTTCGGGCGTGTTGCAGCTATTGCCGCTAAACAATCGGTTAAAGAAGATGTTAAAAAAATCCACCGTGAAAGTATCTTGAGAAAATTTGACGATAAAGAATTTAAATGCCTTACGGTTAAAGTAACTCGTATTGAAACAGACAGCAGAAATATTACAGTTGATTATGACGGTTCGGAGCTTTATCTTTTTCCTAATGAACAAATTCCCAATGAAATTCTTAAAGAAGGGCAACTCCTTAAGGTTTATGTTACTTCTATTTCCAACAGAACAAAAAGACCTATTATAAAAATTTCAAGAGCACATAAAGATTTATTAAAGGGATTATTTGAAATGAGTATCCCCGAGGTTGCAGACGGTACTGTTGAAATTCGTTCTATTGCAAGAGAGGCAGGATTCAGAAGTAAAGTTGCCGTTATATCCAACGATAAAAATGTTAATGCTGTAAGCTCTTGTATCGGTAAGAAAAATTCACGTATTAAACCTATTGTGGACGAACTTAACGGTGAGAAAATTGATGTTATAGAGTATAGTGATAAACCTGAAAAATATGTTGCGGCGGCACTTTCCCCGGCAGAGATAACAGAGGTTATTGTTACTGACGAAATGGAACGCACTTGTACCGTTACCGTTGCTCCCTCTCAATTATCTCTTGCGATAGGCAACAGAGGTCAGAATGCAAAACTTGCCGCAAAACTGACAGGCTTCAGGATTGATATTAAATCCGATGATGAAGTTGAGGAAATCGGCAAAGCAAATCGTCTTGCGGAAGAAAATAAAAAGAAATATGAAGAGCGTTTGCAGGCTCTTGAGGACGATAGTTTTGAAATTGCCGACGAAGTTACAGCGGTTACGGAAAATGCAGAAGAAACAACAGTTACAGAGGGTGCAGAAGAAACTGCAAATGATACTGTTAAAACCGCTGACGACGATTTAATAGTATTGGATTAATTTTAACAACATTTTCGGAGGGGGCGTGTTTTTTTGATAAGTATGCGAATGTGTAAAATCTGCAGAAAACGTTCTCCTAAAAATGAATTGTTGAGATTTATTATCAAAGATAATGTTGTCAGCTTTGATAAATCTCAAAAAGCACAGGCAAGAGGAACTTATATTTGTGAAGATTGTTTACCTCTTGTATCTAAGCGTAAGGTTTTTAAAAACTGTGATATAAAACAAATCACGGAAATGACAGTAAAGGTAGAATATTGACAAAGTTAATAAATCTGTTGACAATTTGCCGTAAAGCCGGAAAAGCGGTATTCGGGTTTGACCCTTGTATATCCGCTCATTGCGATTTACTGCTTGTTACAAATGATATTTCGGAAAGAACATTAAGAGCATTAAAAAAAGAATGTCCGAATACTGAAATTGCAGAAATTAAACTTTCAAAAGAAGATTTAGCGGAATATTTTCATAAAGAAATTGCGGTTATAGGTATTTGCGATAAAGGTTTTTCAACAGCGATTAAGAAAATTGTATGTGAATAGAAAATAGAAACGAATAGAGGAAAATAATGCAAAAAAAATTCAAATTGGCAGAGGTATCTAAGGATTTTAATATTCCGGCAAAAGAATTATGTAATACACTTATAAAAATAGACGGAAATACAGCAAGAAAGGTAACTGCAAGTATTACACTTGAGGATTATAATCTCTTGCTTGCATACTTATCTTCAGCGGGACAGGTTACGGATAATTTTAACGCTTTTAAGGCTGATAAGACTAAAACAGTAGGTAAAAAAATTGTTTCGGAACCCGAAAAAGAGCCCAAGAAAGAACCCAAGAAAGAGGCAAAAAAAGAAACTAAGAAAGAGATTAAAAAAGAAGAACATATTAAACCTACCATTACCGAAACTATTAAGTCGGCGGTTAAGGGTCCTGCAACAAGCTTGAAATCTCTTGTAAAAGCTAACGTTGAGAAAGCAAAAGAAGAGAAGAAACAGTTTTCATATTCCACTAAAAAAGCTGATTTAGGGGAAGTTATTGCTCCTCGTTCTTCAGAGGCAAAAGCACAGTTGCAGGCTAAACAGGAAACGCCTTCTCAACCTGCTAAATCTGTAGAAATTAAAACACAAAATCAGAACAAACCTCAACCTCAACAAAACAGAAACCAAAATCAACAACAGCCGCAAAATCAAAACAGAAATCAGACACAAAATCAAAATAAATTTCAGCCTAAGTCTACACCGATACAAAGTAATCAAACAAATAAAGCACCCCAAGGTGTACAAAAATCTGTTCAGAAAACATCACAGCTTGATAAATTTGCTAAACGTGCGGAAAATCAACCTATTAAACCGAAACAACCTAAACAGGAAAAACTTGTTTCTCAAAAACCCTCTCACGGTGAAAGAACTAAGTTTGTCACAGATAAAATTTCCGATGCGGCAACAGTTGAAAGAAAACAGCATATTGTTGATACAAGAGGTTCGTATGTTGAGTTAGATAAATATAATGAACGCTATGAACAAATTGCTCCTGCAGACCGCCGTAAAGATGAGTATGTTAAAAAACAGAAAATCCAACAGAAAACACCTCAAAGGGGCAAACCTTTTTCCGCAAAAAGGGAAACCGAAGCACAGAAAATGCAACGTCTTGAATTAGAAAAAGCAAGAAAACAACAGCTTAAAATATCTATTCCCGAAACTATTATTGTGTCGGAATTGGCATCAAGACTTAAAGTTAATGTATCTCAAGTTATTAAGAAACTTATGGGTCTTGGGATTATGGCTGCACAAAATCAAGATGTAGATTATGATACAGCGGCTATTATTGCCGAAGAATTGGGTGCAAAAGTTGAAAAAGAGATTACTGTTACAATTGAAGAGCGTTTGATTGAAACAGATATTGATAATCCCGAAGATTTAGAGGGCAGAGCTCCCGTTGTAGTTGTAATGGGACACGTTGACCATGGTAAAACATCTTTGCTCGATAAAATAAGACACGCAAACGTTGTTGCCGGTGAGGCAGGCGGTATTACTCAGCATATCGGTGCTTATCGTGTTACTGTGGGTGAAGGTGACGACAGACGTAAAATTACTTTCTTAGATACTCCGGGACACGAGGCTTTTACTTCTATGCGTGCAAGAGGTGCACAGGCTACAGATATTGCTATTTTAGTAGTTGCCGCTGACGACGGTATTATGCCGCAGACTATTGAGGCTATTAATCACGCAAAAGCCGCCGGTGTTTCTATAATTGTCGCTATCAATAAAATGGATAAAGATGGTGCAAACCCTGACCGTATCAAGCAAGAATTAACAGAACACGGTCTTGTTATTGAAGAATGGGGCGGAGATATAATCTGCTGTGAAGTTTCTGCCAAAACAGGGTTGGGGATTGATACACTTTTAGAGAATGTTATTCTTGTTGCTGATGTGCTTGAATTAAAAGCAAATCCGAAAAGAAAAGCAAAGGGTGTTGTAATTGAGGCTCGTTTAGATAAAGGTAAAGGGCCTATTGCTACTCTGCTTGTTCAATCGGGTACACTTAACACAGGAGATATTATTATTGCGGGTACTGCTGTGGGTAAAGTAAGGGTTATGACTAACGATAAAGGTCGTACTGTTAAAACTGCTCAACCCTCCGTGCCTGTTGAGATTACAGGTCTTGCGGAAGTGCCTAATTCAGGTGATATATTCAACGCTGTCCAAGACGAAAAATTGGCGAGAGAGCTTGCCGAGCAACGTAAAGAACAAGTTAAAGCCGAGAAAAATTCTCAAATCACAAAAGTTACTTTGGATAATCTCTTCTCACAAATTGCACAGGGTTCTGTTAAAGAATTGCCCATTATTGTTAAAGCGGACGTTCAAGGTTCAGTTGAGGCTGTACGTCAATCCCTTGAGAAAATATCTAACGAAGAAGTGCGTGTTCGTGTAATTCACGGCGGTGTGGGTGCGATTAAAGAAAGTGACGTTATGCTTGCAAATGCCTCCAATGCTATTATTGTAGGATTTAACGTTCGTCCTGACCCTATTGCCGCAGAGAGTGCCGCTCGTGACCAAGTAGATATGCGTATGTATCGTATTATCTATGATGCTATTGAGGAAATCGAACAGGCAATGAAAGGTATGCTTGCACCGAAATTTAAGGAAGTTATTTTAGGACGTATTGAAGTACGTCAAGTTTACAAAATTACAAATGTCGGTATGGTTGCAGGTTCTTATGTGCTTAGCGGCAAAGTCACACGCGAGGCAGAAATAAGAGTTGTTCGTGACGGTATTGTCATTGCCGAAGACAAAATATCCTCTTTACAACGTTTCAAAGACAGCGTCAAAGAAGTTGCAAGCGGATATGAATGTGGTATTACCCTTGAAAAATTCAGCGACCTAAAAGACGGCGATATTTTCGAGGCATTTATCAACGAAGAGATAAAACAGTAATTTGTTTTTCTGATAGTTGCAGGCAACTGCAACTATCGAAGTTCCGTAGTTATTTTTGTAGTCGGCACTCTTCAGGCTTGGTTTAACTTATTTGTTTTTCTATTAGTGCCTGTGAGGGTTGGCTATCGAAGTTCCGTAGTTATTTTCATAGTTGGCACTTTAGTTGACTTTGGTTTGACTTATTTGATTTTCTATTAGTGCCTGTGGCGGTAATTTTCGAAGTTCCCTACCACTTGTGGTAGTTGGCATTTTAGCTGACTTTGGTTTGACTGAATATGAAAAAACAACCTCCCAATTAGGGGAGGTTGTTTCTAATTTTTACTTGAGTTTTTTTACTGTTATTTTTGGTTCACCATAAGTAACAATATCAGTAAATCTGTCTCCTGCACAAATACAATAATGTACTAATATACTTGGAGTTAACTTAAACCCTATATCGCTATTTTCATTTACCCAATCAATTAACTCTGAATTTTCTACTAAATAAACACTCCAACCACTAAGAGCATAATCTCCTTGTTTTTCTTGAATTTTATCCCAAATTTTAAAGCAAGCATATTCGTCCATATCTCTCAAAAATGCAATAATAGAGTGAAAAACAATAGAAATATCATATTCTTGGTTTCCAATATGAATTTCTAAATTTCCTTCAGAATTATATTTAAATATTGTACATACATACTGCTGGATTTTGGTATAATATCTTCACCATAACGAACATAATATTCTTCATTTTTTTTCATATTTTATTTCAATATCCTTTACTCTCTTTTGATTTATTAAAGATTAATTATTTTAATATAATTATACAGTCAAACCAAAGCCTGAAAAATGCCAACTATGAAAATAACTACGGAACTTAGAGAGGTGTGGTTTACTGCAATGAGTAGAAAAGATAAAAAATGAGTAGGTGTGCGGGATAGAAGATATAAAAAAACCATTTGCCGAAAAAGCTTTTTTTACGAGTTTGTAAGTCAGTTGCTTCTATGGTGTTTTCATTGTTTACGGCATAAATCAGTAAAAAGGGAATTATAGCACAAATATCATATAATATTACTTTTGAAGCCTTATTAAGGTTTAAATATGGTTTATAATTATAATTATATGCAGCTTCAAAAACAGAAAAATAATCAGAGTTAAGTTTAATTATTACAATAATTATACCGCAAAACAGGATTGCTTTTTTGTTATTTCGGAAAAAATCAAAAATCAAGATATAAATAAGACCCATAAGTCCCCAGTCAGAAAGGACTATGAAGAAAGAACATATCAATACACCTAAAATTTTGTAGCCTAAAGGGAGTTCATCGTTTAATATTTTTAATAAAATCAGAGCAAAAAACATTAAAAATATTACGTTCAGTCGGAGAAAATCACGAAAAGTATCAGGAGTACCAGTAAAGAACAGTATGAAAGGGAAATAGGAAATACAAGCAAAAATAAATAATCTTCCGGCATATTTTTTTACACTGCGAGTTCGTCTGAAACCTCTTGCTAACATATAGAAAAAAATAGGAGCGGCAGCTGTGCCTATGCAATGGAAGAAGAAACCCGGGAAAGCATAGTAATCCTCCCTCCATTGAGGAACAGCGTGAGCAAAATGGTCACAAAGCATTGCAAAAGCGGCAATATATTTTAAATGTGATTCTTTAAGTTCTGTCATATTACACCTATTGAAAAATCCGCACAAGGCGGATTTTTTTATTAATCATTTGAATATGGAATCAAAGCAACGTGACGAGCTTTTTTGATAGCGTTAGTGAGTTCACGTTGGTGATAAGCACAAGTACCTGTAACACGACGAGGTAAAATTTTAGCTCTTTCGCTCATAAATTTGCGAATTTTATTGACGTCTTTGTAGTCAATAAATTCTGTTCTGTCAGTACAGAACGCACAAACTTTTTTGCGAGGTACTCTTTTTCCTTTATATTGTCTTTTTTCGGGTCTTTCGGTTCTTTCCTCTGCCATAATATATTACACCTCAATTTGTTTAAATAAATATTATACCGCCAAAACGGCACAACACAAGAGATAATGCTCCGAAAAGGAACATTATTATCATAACGGAACGCAACTTAAAACGGTACGTCACCGTCACTCATAATTTCGTTAAAATCTTCAATACTGCCGTTGCTGACAGGTTCGGTTGTTTTTTCGGAGGCATTATTAATGCCGGTATAAGCTACACCGTCACCGCCGCGAGGGTATGAAGAGTTGGAAGTCGGAGCATAGATAGGAGCGGGCTGATTAATCGGAGCATTTGGGATAGGTTGTGCCATAGCACCTTGCCCACCTTGATTATTGCCGGCATAGCCGCTGTTATTGTAACCGCCGCCTTGCCCTCCTTGATTGCCCTGTCCCCCCTGTCCCCCTTGTCCACCATAACTGTTGCCGCCACTTCCGTAACCTCCGCTTTGACCTCCATAGCCACCGCCGCCATAACCGCCTCCTTGGGAGGGATTGTCATAGCCGGGGTTTGTGCGAAGAGTAATACCTCTTGCTTCAGCTGCCGCACGAGTTTCGCCAAATTGGCAATTATCAGCAATAATGTCAAAACCATAGTGCTTAACACCTTGCTGGTCGGTATAATTATTGTTTTGGATTTTACCTTCAACAATTACCATAGAGCCTTTTTGGAAGTATTTTGATGCAAATTCGGCATTATTACGCCAAGTTAGAATTCTGAAGAAATCGGTAATGCGGTCTTGTCCGTTACGACCGCTATTGTATCTGTCAATGGCGATATTGAACGTGCACATCGGCAACCCTGTTTGAGTTTGACGGAATTCAGGGTCGTGGGTAAGTCTACCCATTAAAATAACCTTGTTAAACATACATTTCTCTCACATATTTGATACAGGTTTAAATTTACTTCGCCAAAGTAGTTAAAGAACGCAGAACGCCGTCTGTGATATTAGCAACACGTTCGAGTTCGGCGGGAAAATCGGGTTTTGCTTCAAAATGAAACAGGGTATAGAAACCATCGGGTTCATCATTGATAAGATAAGCGAGACGTCTTTTACCCCACACATCAACAGTAACACTTTCGGGGGTAGCATTATCTTCGATTAATTTTTGCAATTTTTCAGAGATAGCCTTAGCACCCTCTTCACCGTTTCTGAGAGTAGTCACGAGAATTGTTTCATATTTTTCAGTAATTTTTGCCATTTTCAATACACCTCCTTATGGATTTCGCTTACTTTGGGTTAATATGTCGATAAAACGACATAAGCAAGCAAGGATTGTGAGTAAAAACTCACATTAAGGTATTATACACTAAAAAAAAGGAGTTGTCAAGAAAAATATTGTACAAATATTTGGCTTGAATTTAGTTATAATATACAAATTAAACGGACTTTTCGTCATAGTATTTTTTTACATCTTCGCTGGTGCAGATTAGGAAAGCAAAAATAATGTCAACTATTCCCTCAAGGAGATAAATTCCGCCCATACCGATAATATCACTGATATTCGGAATAACTCCTCTTAACATTTGAACAACGAGGAAGAGAGCAACAACATATTTTATCCAATAAGGACAATAAAATAATGCAAAACAAATAACAGCTGCTACCAAAATGTTCAATATGCCCCAAATACTGCCTCCGCCTATTAAAGCGAAAATAAAGTTCAGTATTTCTTTGATTATAAGCCAAGCCGCAGTCATTGTCAACAGGCTTTTACCTTTTTCAGCCATAAAATCTCCTAAGAAAATTTATTATCAATATTTGCTTCATTTCTTGCAACTTGTTCAACACCGTCTTTGATAAGAACAACTTCACTTTTATCTAATAAAACAGGCACATCTCGATTGGCGTCGGGTGAAATTTTCAGTTTACCCTCAAGTAGATTTACATCTATAACTGTTCCCTGTTCCTTTTTGCCGAATTGCACTATTGCACCGACTTTCGGCGTTATCTCGTATAGTTCGTGATAAGTTGCATATTCGTGGTCAAGGCAACACATAAGACGTCCGCAAGTGCCGGAAATTTTAACGGGATTAAGGGATAATCCCTGTTCTTTTGCCAATTTAACGGATACAGGAGTGAAAGAGGTTTGAAAAGATTTACAACAAAATTCACGTCCGCAAGGTCCTAAACCGCCTAATTGTTTTGCTTTATCTCTTACACCTATTTGTCGCAATTCTATGCGGGATTTCAGCGTTGAGGCTAAATCTTTTACTAAATCACGGAAATCTACACGACTTTCCGCTGTGAAGAAAAATACAATCTTTGAACCTGTAAAAGACATTTCTGCATTTGTAAGATTCATTTTAAGACGGTGAGATTTTATTTTTTCCACACAAACCGCAAAAGCTTTTTTTTCTTTTTCACGCACTTCTTCCGCCTGTTTAATGTCTTCTATAGCCGCAAAACGAACAACAGGATAGAGGTGTTCTTTTTCAAAGGGAATATGAACTTTATCTAATTCCATTCGTCTGTTGGCAACAGCAACAATGCCTAATTCAATATCATTAGGTGTATTTGCTATAACATATTGCCCCGGTCTTAGATGGAATTTATTTGCGGAGAAGTATAATATATCTTGATTAGAGTGTAGGCGTAAACCTACAACATCAACAAATTTATTTTTTTCCATTTTATAATTTTCTTTTAATCCTCATCTTTTCGCTTGTAAAACATTTCAATATTATCATTTGAGCTTAATACTATTAAATTAATCAAGAATAAAATTGCAGGCACAACAACCATTGCTAAATTCACAAAGAAATTGCCGTCTTTCCCCATAAGCATAAACGTACAGACAATTGAGAGTATAAACATAAGAAAATAGAGGAAAGAGGTAAATCCTTTCAATCCTTTTGAGGGAACAATTAATAAAAATGTGAATACGGCAGTAATTCCGCAACCGTAAGGCACAAGGGGACGGATTTTATTTGAAAACGTTGCATCTTCTTTAAATCCGAAAATTATTTCCGTTGAGAAGAGATATAGGCTTGCACAGGCTATAAATCCTAAAAACAGGAATACAAACACAAGCTTAAAACCTTTTTTAGCCATTTCACGTTCTTTTTCACGTTGAAATTCTCGCATAGAGGCGAGAGCTTTTTTAGGGTCAACGTTATTGGAGGAGAGTGCTGCTTTATTTGCGTTTGCTTTTGCACTTTTTTTTGCTTCTTCTAAAGAGGGGTCAACAAACTTAGGTGCGTAATCGGTTTTAGGTGTTTCTTCAACTGCTAAATCGGGTGTTTCAATATCGTCAAGGGTTTTCTTTTCAACGGTATATTCTGCTTCTGTGAATTGAACATCTTCAACGTCGTCTAAGGTTGCGGCTTGTTTTGTTTCTGTTTTAATATCATCGAAAACAGGCACATCAATATCGTCAAGAGATTTTTTTTGAGTATTTTCAATTTTAATTTCGTCAAAAGATATTTCTTCTATATCGTCAAAGCGATTGTCAGTTTCTGTACTTTGGACAACAGGTTGTTTAGGCGGAACAGCAATTACAGGCTCGTCAAGAGAAAAATCCAAATTATCGTCATAAACTTTCGGCTGTGGATTTTCTTCAAGCGGTATATCCTCTGAATTATCTGCAAAAGGGTTATACATAACTAACCCGGGGATAGGTGTATCCTCCTGTGCCGGTATAGAAGGATATGTATCAGTTGAGGAAATATTATCCTCTGATGGGCTTGATTGAACGGTAGCTGTATCTAAAATAAAATCCTCCAAAGGTAATGGCTGAACAGTACTCGATTCAAAAGTAAAATCCTCTAAAGGTAAAGGCTGAACAGTAGTTGTTTCAAAAGTAATATCTTCCAAAGGCAACGGCTGAACAGTAGTCGTTTCAAAAGTGAAATCCTCCAAAGGTAACGGCTGAACAGTACTTGATTCAAAAGTAAAATCCTCTAAAGGCAAAGGTTTAACATCACCCTCTGAATTTTTATCTTTTATGAAATCATTATCCATAGATTAGCTCCTTAATATCTACTATATCTTTGTAATTTTGGTAATATCAAAGGGTGTTGATTGATAAACACAGTAATTAAGCCAGTTTGAAAATAATAGGTTTGCTTGGGCAGACCAAGTGAATAAAGGTTTTTCATTTGGATTATCATTAGGAAAATAATTGCAAGGAATGTCAATATCAAGACCTTTTGCAACATCTCTTTTATATTCTTCTGCAAGGGTTTCTCTGTCATATTCACAATGTCCCGTGATAAAAACTTGTCTGCAACCGTCAAGTTTAATAAGGTGAACTCCGGCAATATCAGATTCGGCAATAACTGTAAGCTGTGGAGTTTTTGCTATATCTTCGGCTCTGATTTCGGTATATCTTGAGTGAGGAGCATAGAAATAATCGTCAAAACCCTTTATCAATATACTTTTGGGAGAGGATAGTTTATGCGTAAAAATACCTGATAATTTTTTTGAGAGAGTATATTTCGGTATACCGAAATGGTAATAAAGCCCGGCTTGTGCACCCCAACAGATATGCAGAGTAGACTGAACGTGGCTTTTGCTCCATTCCATAATTTTGCAGAGTTCGCTCCAATAGTCCACTTTTTCAAAAGGTAAATGTTCAACGGGAGCACCGGTGATAATAAATCCGTCAAAAAAATCTTCTTTAATTTCGTCAAAAATTTTATAAAAAGTGTCCATATAAGATTTGGGTGTATTCTTGGATGTATGGGATTTAACGGTTAAAAATTCAATATCTACCTGTAAAGGGGCATTGCTGAGAAGTCGCAGAAATTGTGTTTCCGTGACTTCCTTAAGCGGCATTAAGTTTAAAAGTAATATGCGTAAAGGGCGAATATCTTGTTTATCTGCCGTTTCAGACGGCATTACGAAAATATTTTCGTTGCTTAATGCGTTAAATGCAGGAAGATTTTTAGGAATTCTAATAGGAATTTTTTTCACGTCCTTCAGACTTGGTTACGTTTTGAGGATTGGCGGCAGTCAATGATGTCATAGATAAAAATAGCATTATCCTTTATTTCAAAAACAATTTTATATCGTCTTTTATAAAACAGACAGTATCTTAAATCTCTGTCGGGTAATTTTTCAGATAAAAACTTAGGTTTGCCGGTTGGATTGGATTTTATGAGTTTAATTGCAGACTGATAATCAATATGGTAATTTATCATAGCATTAATACTTACACGAGATATAAATTCAGCGTGCATATATAGTATTTACGTTTTGCAAATAAATCTATTTCTATTTTATATTGCATATTTCTTTTGTCCGATAATTATTTCGTCAATTTCAGCAAGCATATCTTTTTCTGAAATCCAATAATCGGGGTTGCCTAAATTTTTTTCTGCTTTTAAAATATATGCAATGGCGTCATCTGATAAATCTTCAAATTCATTATCTATATTAAGAAACGAACAAAGACTGTCATTAACAACTTCATTAATGTCAAGATTTTGTTTTTTTACATAGTCTAAATATTTTTCGTTGATATTAATTTCCATAAATATACCTATACCGCAATTATCCCCTTGTCGGAATCGGAATTAGGGTCGATATTATACATTTGCATACGTCTTTTTTCAAAGAATTTAGGTGCAACTTGCGGGAATTGTGCATATGAAAGAACATCCTCTTCTTGGATACTCCATTCTTTACATTCTTCACGGAGTGTTTCGAGTTCGGGTTTGAGGTTGTCAGCGGGACGACAGGTAATAAAGGGTTCGTCTCCGATAATTTTCTTGCGGAAATCGGCAGAAATTTCAACAGGAGTTTTACCGTATTCACCTTTAACAAGGTTTTTAAATTCTTTTGTAACGGATTTATAACGCTCGCCTGTGATAATATTCATAGCAGCTTGAGTACCGACAATTTGAGAAGTCGGTGTAACAAGGGGGGGCATACCCGCTTCTGCACGCACTCTGGGGACTTCAAGCATAACTTCTTCCAATTTATCCTCTTTACCGGCTTGTTTAAGTTGAGATAAGAGGTTTGAAAGCATACCGCCGGGAACCTGATAAATCAAAGCATTGGCATCAACCGCAAGCATAGATTGGTCAAGTAAACCGTTTTCAATATATTTTTTACGCAAAGTCATAAAATATGAGCGAATTTCAGTTAATAATTTCAAGTCAAGACCGGTATCATATTGTGTGCCTTGAAAAGCCGCAACTATACTTTCGGTAGGTGCGTGAGAAGTACCCAAAGCCAATGGTGACATAGCAGTATCAACTATTTCAGCACCTGACTCAACGGCTTTAATTATATCCATTGAGGCTAATCCCGATGTATAATGGGTGTGGAGTTGAACGGGAATTTTTACTGCAGATTTTAATGCTTTTACTAATTTTTCAGTTGAATAGGGTGTGAGTAATGCCGCCATATCTTTAATACAGATACTGTCAGCACCCTCGCTTTCAACTTGTTTAGCATAATTAACATAATATTCATCGGTGAAAACTTCACCTAAAGTATAGCTGATAGCGACTTGAGTATGACATTTTTCTTTTTTCGCCGCTTTAATAGAAGTGGAAAGGTTGCGAATATCATTTAAAGCATCAAAAATACGGATAATATTTATACCGTTTGCAACAGATTTTTGAACAAAATATTCAACTACATCGTCTGCATAGTGACGATAGCCTAACATATTTTGACCTCTGAAGAGCATTTGAAGCTTTGTATTGGGACAGTTTTTGCGGAGTGTACGCAGTCTTTCCCATGGGTCTTCGTTTAAGAAACGCAGACAGCTGTCAAAAGTTGCACCGCCCCAACATTCAAGAGAATGAAAACCTACTTTATCAAGCAAAGCTAAAGCCGGTAACATTTCTTCTGTTGACATTCTTGTTGCAATTAAAGACTGGTGTGCGTCACGGAGAATTGTTTCAGTTATTAAAAGTTTTGACATTTAATATAAACCTCTTATTCAATTTCAATATATGTTACTATAGTTATTCGACTGTTGCAAGTAAGTCACCGCTGTTAACATTATCGCCTTTTTTAGCAACAACGGAGGTAACAGTACCGTCAATGGGAGAAACAATATCGTTTTCCATCTTCATAGCTTCCAATATAAGCAAAGCCTGACCTTTTTTTACGCTGTCACCTACATTTACTTTTACATCTAAAATTGTACCCGGCATAGGAGATGTAACTTTTGTTCCCGAACCGGGAGCGGATTTGACAGGAGCAGGTGCGGGAGCGGAGGGTGCGGATTGAACGGGTGCGGGAGTAGGTGCGGTAGGTTGTATAGTTTGAGGAGCGGAAACGGGTGCAACACCGCCACCTACTTCTTCAACACCTACATTGTATTGTTTGCCGTTTACTGTTATATTAAAATTTCTCATTTCTTGTTTTACCTCTTAAAATATAATGATATAGTTTTGTTAAAATATACAATTGTTTACTGCTATAATGGCAAATTATTGTGTTTTTTAGGCAATTTATGCTCTCTCTTACCTTCCGTAAATGAAAGTATTTGAGAAAGTTTTACTCTTAATTCACTCGGTTCAACTATAATATCCACAACGCCTTGTTTTAAAGCGGAATCTGCAGAGGCAAGAGTGGAGATATATTCAAGAATTAAATCGTTTTTATTTTCGGTTTTAAGTTCTTCACGTTTTAAGAATTCAACATAGGTTTCCGGTTGTAAAGGTGATATAATCGCTGAGGGAAATGCAAGCGTGAAATCGGAGGTGTTAGTTAAAGCGGTAAAACCCGCACCTATTGCCTTTCCTGTAACAACAGCGATTTTAGCGGTAGTTGCCTCACTGTAAGAATTTGCAAGAACAGCCATATCCTTAATACTGCCTGATATTTCTGCCTCAACATCACGAGGGAAACCATCTGTATCTATTAAAGTAATGATAGGAATATTAAAGGCATCAAGCAAACGAACGAATCTTGAAATTTTTCTGCATACCTGTGAGCAGAGTTCGCCGTTAATGCTGATAACACCTACATTTTCTCCGTCAATACGAGCAAAAGAAGTTTTTGCAACTGTTCCGTAAACAGGATTTATTTCAAGTTGGCTTGTGGGGTCGGATATTGATTTAGTTAAATCTTTTTCGTCAAAATCCGGGATTGTTTCACAGGGACTGGGGAGCTGTTTGTCTAAGTTATTCAAAGGAAGTCTGTCAAGGATTTTTCTTGCAAGGTTAAAAGCCTCGGCATCACTTTCCGCAATTGCCGAAATACTGCCGTTTTTAAGAGCAGTTTGTGCTTTTCCGCCTTTTGTATTGTCAAAAACAGGAGTTAGATAAAACTCGGCTTTTTCGGACATAACAACAAAATCCGCAGAACAGGCGAGTAAAGCGGCAGAGCCGGCACAAAGACCTGTTATAACGGAAATTTGGGGAACAACCCCTGATATTTTTGAAACTTTCCTCAATATATCGGCATATGCTTTCAAAGTGCTTGCGTCACCCGAAACATAAGCACCGTTACTGTTAAATATTCCTATAACAGGATACCCTGTTTTTACAGCCAAGTCATAAAGTTTAGCGATTTTTTCTGCACCTTGTTTGGATAAAGCACCTTTGTTAAATTCTATATTCTGTTTGAAACCGTAAGCTGGACGGGAGTTTATATGCCCGAAAGCAACTGTCACTTCGTCTTCTTTGCCAATGGCGGTATACAGTCCGTTATCAAAAAGTTCTTTCAATTCATTTTACCTCAAAAAATAATATATATTTAAGTGTAACATAATTAAATATAAAAATCAAGCTTTTTTTGCAAAAAAATATGAGTTAAAATATGAATTTTATATAGGAAGATTAAATTATAAAATTTTTAAAAAAATAGTTGCAGTCTTGTAGTATATATGTTATAATTGCTAAAATTGTGTGATTCCAACATTTTGGATAAAAAAAAGGAGAAGAAAAATGAAATTTGGATTTTTTGACGACTTGAATAAAGAATATGTCATAACATCACCCCGCACACCGTACCCTTGGATTAACTACTTGGGTACACAAAGTTTTTTTTCATTGATTTCTAATACTGCAGGGGGGTATTCTTTCTATAAAGATGCTCGTTTGAGAAGAATAACACGTTATCGTTATAATAATGTGCCTGTGGATATGGGCGGACGTTATTTTTACGTCAATGACGGAGGGACAATCTGGAGTCCCGGTTGGTCGCCTGTTAAAACAGAGCTCGACAGTTACGAATGTCGTCACGGTATGGGATATACTATTATTACAGGTAAGAAAAACGACGTTAAAGCAAGTGTAATGTTTTTTGTTCCCAATGATTTTAACGGTGAAATTCAAAAACTCTCTCTTACAAATGAGGGAAACAGCGAAAAGACTTTAAAACTCTTTTCTTTAACCGAATGGTGTTTGTGGAATGCACAGGACGACAGCACCAATTTCCAACGTAATTTCTCAACAGGTGAAGTTGAAATAGTAAAAAAAGACGGTAATTCAATACTCTTCCATAAAACAGAATATAAAGAACGCCGTAATCATTTTGCTTTTTACAGCGTTAATACCGATATGCAAGGTTTTGATACTTCTCGCGAAGATTTTATAGGTTTATATAACGGCTTTGAGAATCCTCAAGCTGTTGTTGCGGGACAGGCTAATAATTCCGTTGCCAACGGCTGGGCGCCTATTGCAAGTCATTATATTGAAGTTACTCTTAAACCCGGCGAAACAAAAGATTATGTGTTTATTCTCGGATATGTTGAGAACGAACAGGAAGATAAATTTATTGACGACGGTACACCTATTATTGCGGAGAGCTATGTTAATATGCCTAAAATGAACAAGACAAAAGCGTTCAAAATGATTTCTGATTTTGATACTGCTGAAAAAGTTGACAAGGCATTTAATGACAACAAAGCATATTGGGACAGCCTTTTGAATATATATCAAGTTAATACTCC
>JAISIJ010000048.1 GCA_031262245.1 Oscillospiraceae bacterium
TCAGAATATATAAAAGTTATTCGCACAGCAGGTCTTGATGTTATTCGTCTTACAACAGAACTTGATTTTATAGGTTGCGTTAAAGAATATTATTTTTCTATAAACGGATAAAAAACAAACGGAGAAAAAATATATGTCAGCAAATAAAATAACGGTTAAAAACAACTTTCAAACTTCCGTTAATATAGCTTATGATTTAAATAACAATGATAAAATAAAATCTTTTATCCCCACTTTGTCAAGTTTTTCGGTTATAGAGGATATTCTTAATTCCGTTATTTACAACAATTCAAACAGAGCAAATATTTTGATAGGGGCTTACGGAAGAGGTAAATCTCATATTATTCTCATATTATTATCTTTACTTTCAAAGAAAGATAAGCCTTTATTTAAGACTTTATTAAGTAAATTAAAAACAACAAATATCTATCTTTACAATCAAGTTAAGAACTACATTGAAAGCGATAAAAAATTATTGCCTGTTGTAATTCAAGGTAGTAGTAACAGTTTAACACAATCATTCCTTAACGCTCTGCAAATTACTTTGAGAGAAAATAATTTGACAGATATAATGCCTGATACTAATTTTATTTCCGCAATAAATACAATCGAAAATTGGAAAACAAATTATCCAAAAGTTTATAAGGAATTTACAAAATTAATAAAAAAGCCGATAAAGGAATTTTTATCGGAGTTATATGAGTATAATTTATCGACGTATGAGCGGTTTTCTGAAATTTATCCTACGCTTACAGCTGGGAGTACATTTAACCCTTTTATAGGAATGGACGTTGTAACACTCTATGAAAATGTAGCAAAGAGCCTTAAAAGTAAGGGCTATCAAGGTGTTTTTGTCGTATATGACGAATTTTCTAAATATCTTGAAACTAATATTGCTAATGCGACTAACAGCGATGTAAAGTTATTGCAAGATTTTGCGGAGAAATGTGATAGGAGCGATGATGAGCAAATTCATTTAATGTTAATTTGCCACAAAGACATTTCAAATTATATTGACAACAAATTGCCGAAAGAAAAAGTTGACGGTTGGAGAGGAGTTTCCGGTCGATTTAATCATATTAATTTACATAATAATTACTCTCAAATGTACGAAATTATCAGCAATGTTATCGAAAAAGAACCTAAGTTTTGGACAAAATTCACGGAAACATTTCACTTGCAATTTGAAGACTTAAAATCCCGTTTTACAGATAATCATCTACTAGACGATAAAAACATTTCAGAGGTTGATTATGCTGTAAACGGCTGTTTTCCTCTTCACCCATTAACAACTTTTATACTTCCAAGACTTTCTGAAAAAGTTGCACAAAATGAACGTACATTATTTACTTTTCTATCATCAAATTCAAGGAATACTTTATCTTCGTTTTTGTCAAGTTACAATAACGATTTTTCGCTTTTAGCTCCCGATATTTTATATGATTATTTTAAACCTTTGTTTCAAAAAGAACCTCCGACAACAGAAATTTACCAAAAATATAAATTAACCGAAATTATATTGCACAAAATTGAGGAAGAACTACTCGAAACTAAAATAGTAAAAACTATATCTTTGATTACAATTGTTGAGCAGTACGAACGACTTTCCCCCACAATTAATATTATTACCGATACATTTAAGGATAGTTTTGATGTTAAAGAAATTAATAAGGCGTTAGATAATCTCGTAAAAAAAGAATGTATTGTTTATATTCGAAGAAGTAACGGTTTTTTAAAACTCAAAGAAACAAGCGGTATAAATGTACAAACTGAAATAATAAATTTCATAGAACGCAATAGAAATACGTTAAAAATTCAAGATATACTGAATAATTGCAAATTTGACAGCTATACGTATCCCACTCGCTATAATGACGAATATGAAATCACTCGATATTTTGATTTTAAGTTTATCAGCAGCCAAGATTTTTGGAATGTAATTGAAACAACAGATATTGAAACAGGATATGCAGATGGTGTGATTTTTGCTGTTATTCCCGAAAATTCTGACGAAATTTTTAAAGTAAAAAAACATCTCATCTCCGACAAAAATTGGTCAAACAAAACTATTTTTATTCTGCCTAAATATTTTTCTGAAATAGAAAATACAGCCTTTGAGTTTTTTGCAGTAACTAAATTAAAAAAATTAACGTCAGATGACAATGTTCTTCTTGACGAATATGACGTATATATTGAAGATTTAGAGGAATGTTTGCATAAATTTATTATTTCTTATACTCAACCGGAAACTGATAATTCTTTTTATTATTATCAAGGCAAGCAATTAGAGATTACTCGCCGTTCACAATTATCAGAACAACTTTCAAAAATAACAGAAACTATTTTTCCTAATACTCCGATTATAAACAATGAATCTATTAATAAAAATATTCTCACTGTAAATACTGTAAACAGCAGAAATAAGATTCTTACAGCTTTGCTCTCAAATGAACTATTGCCTAATTTAGGATTGTTAGGAAACAGACAGGAAGTATCAATTGCAAGGAGCATTTTAGCACAAACAAAAATAATCGAAAACTTCGATACAAACCCGATTGTGAATTTATTTACTGAAAATGAAGAAATAGACCGTGTTTTATCAATAATAAATGACTTTTTTTCTTCTAAGGACGGAAGACCGTCTTATTTTAAAGATTTATATTATATACTTACCTCTTCTGAAAAAGGAATAGGCTTAAAAAAAGGACTGATTCCGTTATTTATTGCGGTTATACTCCATTCAAAAAAATCCGATATTATTATAAAACACAAAAACAGTGAAGTTAAATTAACTGCTGATTTATTGGATTATATAAATATAAAACCGGAAGAATATTCAGTAGTTATAGAAAATTGGGATAATGAACGTGAAATTTATATAAGTTCGCTAACTAAAATTTTCAGTTCTTATATTGACGAAAAAGCAAAAAAATATAATCGTTTTTCATTTTTGATTTCAGCTATGAACAAATGGTTTATGGCTCTGCCTAAATACTCCAAAGAACTTAAAGAGGAATATTTAGGTAGAAATAAGACTAAAAAAATCCCTGCTAATTATATAAAATTCATAAATACTCTACGCCAGTTACCCGAAAATCACCACGAATTTTTATTTAAAGTTTTGCCCGATATTTTCGGTTGTAAAGTCGGCGAAGAAAAATTAATACAAACCATTCAAGAAATAAAGAAAAAATATGATTGCTCCTCAG
>JAISIJ010000052.1 GCA_031262245.1 Oscillospiraceae bacterium
ACGTAACGAACATCTGAAAAAAACAGCAGATGTTTTCTATCATCTCGCATGGGAATCTGCCTCAGGCGAAGGACGGAGCGATCCTTTCATACAGTTTAGGAATGTAGAATTAACTTTACATATGTTAACGGAAGCCTATGAATGCGGATGTAAAAAATTTGTTTCGCTCGGAACCTGTTATGAAAAACTGACACTTCCTGAAAAGTTCGGTAATTCCGACTTCTATGTAGTATCAAAGCGTTATGCGCACGAATCTGCCGACAGGCTTGCAAAAAAACTCGGTATAGAGTTCGTTTGGACAACAGTTTGTCATCCGATTGGAAAAGGTATAAAACCAAATCAGATGATTGCTTATGTAATAAATACTTTGAAAAATAATGAAACACCGAAAATGGGACCGGCAAAAACGTGGTACGACATAGTTTCGGTAAATGATTTAGCTTTAGGATTAAGGCTTATCGGTGAGAATAATCTTACACAGCGCGAGTATTTCATAGGTTCGGGAAAGCCGCGTATTTTAAGAGATTATCTGCTTGAAATACCGCAAATTTTAGATACAAAAACGACTGTTGATATTGGCGCAAGACCGGATGACGGTCTTAGGTTTGATAAAGAATGGTTTGATATTTCTCCGCTTGAAAATGAAACTGGATATATACCGAAAGTTTCGTATGAGGATGCAATATTAAATATAACACTTCAATAAACTTTAGTAAATAATATAAGCTTAAGGGTGGATTAACGATGAAAGCAAAATTTGCACCGAGAATTGATACTAACAGAACAAAACTTGTTGACGTTTTACCGTTAGATACCCCTTATTCGATTTATATTGATCCGGCAAGTTCATGTAATTTTGCTTGTGGTTTTTGTGCTTGCGGAAGAGCAAATATCAAAAATTGGGCAGAGCATCGAAAAGTCGGACTAATGGATTTTAATTTATTTACTAAAGTAATAGATGACATTTCTTGTTTTCCTGACAAAGTTAAGGCTATTCATCTCTACAAAGAAGGTGAACCTCTTTTAAATCCGAGACTTCCTGAAATGGTTGAATATGTCAAACGAAAAGAAGTAACTAATCGTGTTGATTTTGTTTCAAATGTTTCTCTGTTGACGCATGAAAAATCACTTCAGCTTATCGAAGCCGGTCTTGATCGCATTAATATCAGTATTGAGGGGATGGACGATGATCTTTATGAAAAAAACGCAGGTGTCAGGTTTAGTTTTGAAAAGATTGTCGATAACGTACGTTTTTTTTATGAGCATAAAAAGAACTCTATAATGCTTGTAAAAATACCTGATAGCTTTTTAGGAAATTATACGCAACAACAATTTTTTGACACATTCGGTGATATTTGCGACGAAATTGCAATAGAATATCCAAGCGGTTGTTGGCCGGAATTTGAATACGATACCGGCGGTGTTCCGATTAAGACTGTCAGCGGACTTAAAACTTACAGCAATAATATTTGTCCGACGATTTTTTACGGAACAACAGTGAATTCTGATGGTACAGTGTCTGCTTGTTATGTTGACTGGAATCGCAAAGTTCTTGTCGGAGATGCGAAAAATGAATCACTTGTTGACATATGGAACGGTGAAAAACTTCGTGATTTGAGACTTCGCCATCTTCGTCTTGAACTGCCGAATATTCCTGTGTGCCAAAGCTGCAATGAGGTTAAACTCAATCAAATTGAAACGATTGATTGTGACAGAGAAGAAATATTAAAAATCTTTAACTAAATAAATTAAACGAGGTACACGAATATGGAATCCGTAATGAAAACAACATATAATCCGCACTCAACAATCCTACATGAAGTAGTTCCTGTTGATTTACCTTTTCATGCAGTAATTCAGCTTATTTCACTGTGCAATTTCAAGTGTAATTACTGTCTTCAATCAGATTTCAGCGGGAGTCCGCTTGCACAACGGTTTCTCAAATCACACAAAGGTCTAATGAAGTTTGATGATTTTAAAACTGTTATAGATAATTTTTCGGCATATATAGCACAAAAATGTCCCGGAAAGAAAATAAAGCTTTTATCACTTTCAGGTTTTGGCGAAACATTAATGCATCCTGACATTATCCAAATGATTAAGTACACCAAACAAGCTAATATAGCAGAGAAAATTCAAATTTTTTCAAACGGAAGCTTGTTAACTAAACAAATGTCAGACAATCTTGTTGATGCCGGTCTTGATATATTAAAAATTTCACTACAAGGCATCAATCCGGATGCATACAAGAAAACTTGTGATTTTAATATTGATTGGGACGTGTTTATTTCACAGCTTAAGTATTTTTATAATAATCGTAAAAATTGCTTTTTATATCTAAAGGTAGCCGATGTTGCACTGAACGGTGAGGAAGATGAAAAGAGATTTTTTGAACTTTTCTCTCCCTTCGCCGATAATGCAAATATTGAACATATAACCGGCGGTAATGGGGTTTATTACGACCCAAATACCGAAGAGCATCGTTCTGTTGTCAGAAACGAATTGATTGACGATACAATATGCAATATCTCTTTCAGACTTCTTGAACTCAATATGGACGGCGAGACATGGGCTTGTGCGAGGTTTGATGAAAGCGGCTATAAAGGTCCTATGATAGGGAATATGCTTACGACTCCATTCGCAGAAATATGGAATGTCGGGGTTCATGGTAAATTCTTAAAGTCAACCCTTGAACACAATATGCAAGGGAATTGCAAAGGTTGTTTATATGCGAATTTTCTTTCTACAAATGCAGATATTTTACGCGGACACGAAGAGGAAATACTTGAACGCCTTAATAAATTTTAACAGAAGAACACAAACTGTTATATAAGGAAAATTATGAATATTTTCAGAAAATATTATGGTTTAGCATTGGGAACATCTCGTTTTCCCATAAAATCTGTTGATGATAAAGACGGCATTTATCAGTCTTCGCTTATTGTAGAAAGAGCGATAGAACTCGGTATAAACTATATAGATACTGCTCATCTTTATTCAAAAAATGCTGCGCTCGAAGCAATCGGTCTTGCGTTTCGTCGCAAGAAAATTAAAGATTTTGCGGTTACTGTAAAAGTACGTTACGGTGCAGATTTTACAGAAAAAGATGTATTCAAACGTATTGAAACATTCTTTAGTGTTTTGGGAATTGAACACTCTGATTTTCTTCATTTGTGGACAATAATGAGTTACTCTGAATTTGAAAATATAATGAAAAAAGGCGGTCTTTATGACGGTGCGCTTGAAGCAAAAAAGCAAGGATTAGTTGACCACATATGTTTTTCAACACACGCACCAATTCCGGATGCTGTGAAAATAGTTGAAAGCAGAGCATTTGAAGGCGTTACAATTTCCTTTAATCCGCTTACAGCAAATACATACCAATCGGTTATAAATGCAGCTATAAAAAATAATGTAGCCGTAGCTGCAATGAATCCTCTCGCAGGCGGATTAATCCCCGAGAATTCGGAATTTTTCAAGAGTATTATCGGGCAAGAGGATATAGATTTAGCAGATGCTTGTATGCAATTTGACAAATCATATGAAGGTATTGATATTGTTTTGTCAGGTGCATCATCAGTTGCTCAGTTAGAGGAGAATTTTCAGAATTTTTCAATACCGCGAATAGAAGAACCGAAAAAAAGAGTTGAGCGCGTAATAAACTCTTTAAAAAGAATAGATAATTTTTGCACGGGATGTCATTATTGTGATGGATGTCCTTCAAATATACCTATTTCTTCGATTATGCAAAGTTTTAATCGTGTAATGATTGGTGTACCGAAAAATTGGACAGAATGGTATAATCGTTCCGATAAGTATTTACTCGACAGTATGGTTCTTTTTGATAACCTTTCAAAACTTTATGATTTTGTTCCCGAAACAGATACAAATCCGTGTATTGATTGTGGGCTGTGTGAAAAGAATTGCACACAGCATCTGAAAATTCGGGAAAAAATAAGTGAATTATACGAAAGAACAGAAAAAGGTTTTTACTCACTTTCAAATCAAAAAACACGTATTTCTAATCTTGTTGTAAACAAAGGATATAAAAAAGTCGGTTTATATCCGAACAGTATGCAGGCAAGCAAAATAATTGAACTTTATGAAGGATTTTTCGGTGAACCTGATTTTGAATGGGTGTATTTTAACAGCGATCCGAAAGTCCGCGAAGCAGCTGTTACAAAAGTTTATGCTCCTGAAGATATTCCTTCGCTAAATCTTGATCTGATTATTATTGACCATTTCAAATCTGACAAAATTATATATGATTCGATAAAAGAACTCTGTAAAACTGCCGGAACAAAACTTGAAATTTTTTACGAAAATGATTCTGATATACCATATATATTCAATTAAGGAGACATAGTTTTAATCCATGAATATCCTCCACATATCTGCTCACCTCGGTGATGGCGCAGGTAAAGCAATTACAGGTCTTTCTGCTTCTGATGGTATAAATAAATATGCTTGTTACCTGCTTGATGAACCAAGGAAAATGAAGTGGGTAGATTTTGCACTGGAAAACGGAATAGAAGTTTTTTGGAACGACGCCGAGAAGCTAAGCAATATGCTGTCTGTTTTTGATGTAGTTGTTTTTAATTGGTGGGAATGTAAAATTACACTTGAGTTTTTAAGTGTTTGGGAAACGTTAATAGCAAAGCGTAAGATTATTTGGACACACCAAAACGGACTATTCCCTCCATTCCCAGCAGGTCTTATTGAAAGCGCCGATAAATTCCTTGCGACAACTCCTCTGACGATAAAAAAATATCCTAATATCGGTACGCTCGAGGATAATTTAGTTTATGGATTCGGTAATTTTCATATAGAGAATTTTACTCCGAAAAATAGTTACAAAATTTCAGAAACCCTCGAAATCGTCTATGTCGGAATGAGTTCATATAAGCGGTTTCCGGCAAATATATTTGATTTTTTTAAAGCAATAATCGGTAGAATTCCAAATGTTAAATTTACTCTTTTCGGCGACTATTCGGATGATTTTAGAAATGATGTTCTTTCCTCGGAGATTGCAAATTTTTTTGACCTAAGAGGTTGGGTAAACGATGTAATTGCAAGAATAAAAGAATATGACATTGGACTGTACATAATTAAAGATGAAATTTCATCAACCACCGAGAATTCTGTAATCGAAGCATTATCATGCGCACTTCCGATTGTTATTTCAAAAATCGAGCCTTATGAATATCTGCTTGAAGACGGTATATCCGGATTCTTAGCAAAAACCCCGGATGAATT
>JAISIJ010000070.1 GCA_031262245.1 Oscillospiraceae bacterium
AATTCGTTAAGTCTGAAGTAATTTTGTCACGATATACCGTAAATTTGTCACTATTTGGTGTGGGATTAATCATATTAAATTCTGACTTACCTTCTAAAAATTCATCTACAAAACAAAATCTTACCAAAGAATTAAACGGAATAAACCTCGAATGATTGACATCGCCCACATCCCAACGTGGCTTAACAATTAACACAGGTGTACCGAGTGCTAAACAGGGAAGTGCAACGTGCAGTCTTGATGTAATTACACAGTGAGCATTTGCATATAATTTAAGTGAATCTTCACAGA
Source organism: Oscillospiraceae bacterium (assembly GCA_031262245.1). Taxonomy (GTDB): domain Bacteria; phylum Bacillota; class Clostridia; order Oscillospirales; family Ruminococcaceae; genus BNZF01. Next base: position 292 of record JAISIJ010000070.1, read on the forward strand.
GTTTTGTACGTTCGTTCCAAGTCATATTAGGAATATCTTTGTTATAATGCGAATGTATTTTTACACTCAGCCCGTTTTGGCGTAATACTGGTTTGTATGCCCATATGTTTTTCATTATATCAAGTGGCACGTCAACAAGAATTACTTGCTTACGCTCTTGTTCACATTTTATACTATTTCGCATAGTCATTGTTACACAACCGGAAAAATAAGCATCTATTGTACTATTATTCATTATATCAACCGTATTTTTATCTCTACTTCCTATAGGTTGATACATTCTAAAATAATTTTTCATAAAATCACTATTAAGATATTCAGTATATTGGCGGTGAAAACAGGTGCTGGTAAAGTAAGGTATAATATCAGCTGATGGAATCCAAGGGATTTTATTTGTATCAATTATTGGCACACCGCTGATAATAGTAGCTACAGCTTCACCATCATTGCTATGAAATTTAGCTATTTCACTATAATCAATTAAATAATCAATGTGTGGCAAAAATGCTGACGTTGCAACAGCCCAAATATCATCTCCAATATTCATTGTTTGTTTATGATAACAAAGTCCATACTTCATATTATTATCCTCATTTCAGTTTCGATTCAATACAATCATAAAAGTCACCGATATTTTTCCAAGACAACATATCATCCAAAACAAATTGTATACTAAAAGTTGCTTCGGCATTTGCCACAAGATTCATTTGAGCAAGGCTGTCCCAGTCCTCAACGTCTTCGGCAGTCATATCACGAGTAATAATCATATCCGGGAAATCAAACACATCACGGAATATTTCCTGCAATTTTTCAAAGTTAGTCATTTTTTATTTCTCCTATCAAATGCGGATATTCTTTTGCAGTTTCTACTGCAAGTTTATATTTTTTAGTGCCGTTTTCGGTTTCTTTGCTTTGAAAATTAAAATCCTCTAAAAGATTTTTCACAAGCGAATTTTTAGGTGTGGGTATCCATTCTGCGGTTATAGTTTTAACATTATGCTTTTGAACATCGGCTAAAATTGCATTAAAAACGAGTTTTTCAATTCCTCTTTTTAATACTCTGCAACTCATAACCCAAGTATCAATAAAACAATTTTCGTCTTCATATTTCAATATAACACAACAGATTATACCGTAATAATCGAATTTATCCTTAAAATCAATTGTCAGCAAAGTATGTTTATCGGAGCTTGCTATTGTTTCAATTTCAGCGTCTGTATAGCGTCGTGTACGTAAATTAAACTGATTGGATTTGTTGATTAATTGCCCGAATCTCGGAACAGAATGTGATAATTTTTCAACTTTTGCCGTCATTTCAAGGGATTTCAGATATTCTTCATAATCGGCAAAACTCGTCTGTAAAGCCTCTCTTTTGGCGTTATTAGCATAACTTTCAGAACGCAAAACATCTTCATTTGACATTGAAACAATATCAAAAGCACCGCTGTCGTAAAGTACTTGAACATATTTTGACTGGTCTTTCGGAACATCAACAACAAGCACTTCCGGCAATAATTTTGAGATAACTTCACGTTCCGCAGGGTTATCGTCAAAAAATACAAGCGAATCAATTCCGATATTAAGCTCATTTGCAATTTCACGCAAAGACGTAGCTTTGTCATTCCAATTTGCTTTAAAAATGGCTATATCTTCGAGTTTTAAGAGCATATTCGGATTTTCGGAAAAAGGAGCTTTGGCAATTTCCTCATCATTTTTTGATGCAACGGCAAGTATAATTCCACGCTTTTTAAGTTTTTTGCAGTAAGATTGAAAAGCCCGAAAAGCCTCACCTTTTGCCTCATTAGGGTCAAGTGTAATTCCAAGACTGCCCTCTTCGGCGACAACTCCGCCCCAAAGAGTGTTGTCAAGGTCGAGAACAAGGCATTTTCTTGTTTTACCGATACTCGCCGAAATAATGCCGATAAAATAATCTGCAAGTGTAGGGATATACTTCATTGCACAACCTAATTTGTGCATAGCATATGCAGTTTGGTCGAACCATTGTCTTTTTCCGATTTGTGCGGCTAATTCGTTTACATTTGCAATAATTACATTTGTCGGCTTGTCAACATATAAATCGGAATTAAATATTTCAAGTTCACGATAAATATTATTGCTGTATCTTCCGTATTCGCTACTCAACGGAATTACTAAATTTGACTGTATTACGGTTTGTTGTTGCAGATTTCCCCACAAAAATTTATAATCAAAATTATCCGTAAAATAGGGCAAAATTATCACAAAATCGGGATTAAATTCATAAAGTGCAGAGTTTTTGTCCATAATTTCAGCACGAATAGAATTGTATTCTCCCTCTTTAACAACCGCATTAATTCCCGAATTATACAACAAATAATTCATTACACTAACTAAATGTTGCGTGCTTTGTGAGCCGGTTGCAAGATATATTTTTTTAGTTTTCTCTGAAATTTCGGGTTTGAATTTCTTTGCTTTTGTGAGAATATTTATCGCTTCTGTGTCGGTGTGAAACATATTACCTCCCATATAAAACCCGATAGTTTCCGCTAAGTTTTATACCCATTGACTCCATAACTCGCCAAGATTCTTTGTTCCAATCTTGAACCCAAGATTTAAAATATTTATATCCTTGCATAGTTTCCTGCAATAATAATGGTTGAAAACCGATACCACGATATTTTGGCATAACTGCCATAACATAACCTTCATAAGATTTACTAATAGCAGTATATGTGTAAAATGCTACAAAATCGTTATTTAGCGTTCTAACTTCAACCAAATTGAGTTTATTTATAAATAGTTCATCGAAAACATATTTTTCAGGAAATATATCATTTTCAAAATCAAAGTAATCTCTTGCCAGATTACAATAATAATCGAAAGTGTAGTCTTGAATATATTCAAATTTAAAGCTTTTGCGGATAAAACTGGGATATTGAGGGTATGTTAATTCATCAATTTTGCCGACAACCTGTAACAGTTTTGATTTTTGTTTTAATCCAAACCGTTCTGCAACATCTCCCCAGTCATTGTTTGTTGTTTTATTACCGAATATAGTGAGTATTTGATTATTAGTTCCATTTGGCAAAAGTATACGTGATTTATCAGCACACCAAAAATACAAATAATCATATTCTCTTATATGCACAACTACACACAAGAAATTATCATTTTCTTCAACACAAACTCTTCCATTAGCAATGTGTAGTTTCATTTCGTCATCCGAAACAAGAAAGTTAGTTAATTTATATTTCTTTTCACTAACAGCTTTATTTTTTAATTCAGTAAATTGTTCATAACTTTCTATACTTAACATTCAATCACCTCAATTATCTTTTTAATATCATTGTTAAAGGTAATTTCAAGATTGGTTTCATTTAAAACAAGTGATTTAATACTTAACTCATCTTTCTTCAACTCTTCATTCGGACTATGAGCTTCTATTGAAGTAAAAAAAATTGCATTATCGGCAGTTTTGTTATACGCTAAATTCAACCCTTTTCTGACTTTATTAAATCCTGTACAGAGTGAACCTCTCAACTGTTCTTGAGGAGCTTTTTCATTAACTGTTCCGTGATAATCTTTGAATTCAAAATCACCGTTAAATTGTTTAATTTCAAAGTTGACTGCACCGACTTTTCCCGATAAAATCTCTTTACCTTTAACAGCAATATCAGGCAAAATAAAGTTTTGCGTAAACAAATGCTCACCGTTTGAAATACCATTATCAATTAAAATTATAACATTAGGTTTCAGCCAAATAAGCGTTCTTTTTAACTCAATATTGTCAAATAAATTATGTGACATATATATTGCAACATAATCTTCTTGATTATCAATTTTATCTATGGTTGTCCAGTCGATATATGTTGGTGAAACATAATCAGCATTATCACAAATTAAAGCAGAATGTGCGACAGCAGATTGAGCAAAGTCGGCAAGTTCACCATTTCCACCCTCACTATCATAAATAATCTGTTGTTTATCGTATTGAAAAGTGAATGACAATAAATCACAATGTTTTAGTGCTGCGTGAATATTTGTTCCCGATTGAACTGTAATATACGTGTTTTCCGTGCTGAAAATACAAAGATTACTGTCTTTTTCCGCAAAAATTCCGAGTTTGCGTTCCATATCCGGAATTCTCCAATATTCACTATGCCCAAGTGCGGGACGAAATTGATTAGATGCGATTAACATAGCAGTAATATTTTCGATTTTATCGAATTTTTTTCGTAGGAATTTGGAAAACTTATTAGGTTCAAAATTCGCTTCAATAAATTCTACAAGCTCTTTTAATCTCCAACGTAAAATATATTGCATTCTTGCTTGTTGAAAAATAAGAACACCGTTTTTGTCAAAATAATAATCGGTTAATTCATTTGCAAGCATTAAAGCAGTATCTGAGGATTTCTTGTAAAATTCTTCGTTATTTTTGAACAAAGCAGCAGCGTGTAACAGCATATTAATACGCCTATATTGACTTTCACAATCTGTTAACAAAATCAACGTGTTTGAAACAAGTTTAAAACACTTAATAATTTCATTTTTCATAGTATCTATATCATTGTATAAACCTAATTTATCTTTACATAAATCCATAGCACAAAGATAATTTATAATAAAATGGAATCTGCGAGTGGTGTGCCACCAGTTAGGAAAATCTCTGGTAGCAGCCGCCATACCTCTTACATTTTCTAAAAATTTTTGTAAATTATCACTACACCATTCAAGGGCAGTCTTATCCTTTGAATAGGAGTAATAATTCAAAATAGTTTGTTGGAACAAAAAAGCCAAAGCATTACCAACACAATTTGTAGGCAACTTGCTCCAATAAAATGTAGACTTTCCTGTTTCTTGAGGTTCTTTCCAACCCGGATGCCAAAAATACCCATGATTTGCATAAACAAAATTACGCAATACCGTAGATTTAGTATTATCAGCATATTGTATACTATTCTTTATTTCAAGATTCAAAGAAGTTTCTTGCAAATTCTCAGCAAGTAAAGCTATTTCGGAAAAATTTTCTTTTACCAAATCTGTTAAAATCATTTCATCAGTTTTTATTTCTTCTTCACTCTCTTCAACTAAACCTAACAATATATCTAATCGTGTTTCTAAAATTTTTGGAAACATTCTGCTAATTGACATATGGTCTTGATAATCAGAAAGTTTTACTGTATATTTTATATTTGCATCGTCTAATTGCTTAAGAAGTAATGGTGCGTGAAGAGGATTTAACCAATTTCCCTCACCTTTACCCCAAGAAACATATATGCTTTTTTCAGCACGTCCTCGCTCACCTGCTTCTTTTACAACCGTTGCTAACATATTTTCAGCCCAATTTTTACATTCTTGATTTGTCCCTCCTGTAAGTGCTAATAAGCCAATATCTTTGTATGACCAAGGCGGGGCACCTGCAACTATATCCCAGCCATATTTTAAACCGTAATATAAAGAACAAAACCCTCCCATCGAAGAACCAGTTATAATTATTCTTTTGATGCTTTTTTTTTCACAAACAGAATTTATTAAACCCATAATACTATCTTCTAAAATAGGTTTTTTATTCAAATATGTGTAGCGAGAGTCTCCATAATTAAGAGCTTTTTCAACATCACTATGTTTAAAAAAAAGTCCATTTACATTGAATTTTGCGACAGTAAATGTATATCCCCATTCAGTAGCTTCATTTCCATTTGCCCCCGGAAAAGCCACAACTAATACGTCCGAAGGCACAGTAGCTTCTTTGAAAATGTAAGTAATATCAACTTCGCCGTGATAAATATTTTCTTTCATAATATATTATTACCTTTCAGATTTAAAAAATGGTGCTGATTCTAATTTAGTATAAAGTGTACAGTATTTCAATGAGAGCGGTAATGGTAAGACCATTAATTTTTGCTCTATGAATACTTTTTAGAATAAAAATATGTGCGTATCCCATAACGGCACCCAACTA
>JAISIJ010000121.1 GCA_031262245.1 Oscillospiraceae bacterium
ATGTCATTCCAATAGCTTCTAAAACGGCGAATTCATATTTCCTTGATATAATATTCGTTAAACTTGTATTTATAAAATTTAATATCCCAATTAATAAAATTATTAAACTTAAACTTATGCCTACAAGTGTGAATTGGGCATTATTATTTTTCATTTCACTTGTATAATCAGAACGTGAACGAAAATCGAGATTATAATTACTGCTTATTACTTCTTCTATTTCTTTTTCCGCATTATCAAGCTTTTTATTATCGGAAATTATAGTCGCAGACATAATATCGGCATCTCCGGCATTTTTTAATTCTATTTCCGGCAAGTAGGCAGAAAAACCAACACCCAGATAAAAATGTGCAGACAAAGCATCAAGTTTTATATAATCAACTTTACCCATAACTTCATATTTTCTGTCATTGTTTAAACTTACAATATCTCCGATATTCAATAAATTTGATTTGTCCGAACCGATTAAAATATATTTTCCTGATAAAAACTTTTCTCTGTCAAAAGTTCCGCTGATTATACTATCCTGTAACATTTCAATCCAGTAATTATCCATACCGTATAATTGAGAATGTGTATAAGTGTTGCCGTTTATATAAGTTTTCTCATCATATTTATAATAAACTTCGGCAACTTTTTTAACACCATCAATGCTTGATACTTCCTGAATAATTTTATCTGATAAAGTATAAGCCGGACTATAACTATGAGTAGTATTAAAATAAGATTTATCGGCAATCAAAAAATCTCCGCAAATATATGATTTTACCATTCCGTTTATATCAACGCTGTTTGTAAAAGTAACGAAAAAATTCATAATTATCATTCCTATAGAAATAGAAACAATCGTTATTATTGTTTTCTTTTTATTTTTAAATAAATTTGCGAAAGCCATATATTTAACACTTGAAACGTTGGAATTTTTCTTTTTTATAATGGAGTTTTTAACTGATATTCCTGTGTATTTAAGAGATTCAACAGGGCTTATTTTTGCCGCAATTCTTGCAGGATGTTTACAGCTTATAAACACAGTAATTAAAGATAAGAATACACTTATTAATATCGAAAAAATATTAGGTTTTATATTAATATTTTCTGCCGAAGTAGAGGAAATAAACAAAGGAAATAATCTGACTGCGAGAAAATATCCCGAAAATATACCCAAAGGAATACCTATTAAACAATAAACTAAAGCTTGAATATTTACAATACGTTTGATTTGTGATTTTGTCGTTCCTATTGTTTTCATCAAGCCGTAAAATTTTATATCTTTTATAACGGAAATATAAAAAATATTGTAAATCAACAAATATCCGCTTATCACAATAATCAACAAAATTAACGCAATTGCCCATAATGACTGAATATTATATTCAGAATTTTTGAACGCAGAATTTATCTGTGGCAAGCTTAATTCTCTGTTAATACCTGTTTCAGTAACTAATCTTTCGAGATTTTTGTTTAAATCAAAAATATCGCCTTTCAAATTTGCACATAATTGTATGCTTCCGCTGTAATCTGAATTTGTATAATTATAGTTCTCTTTCAGCAATTTATCTGCAAGAATATCAGATATAAATGCCGTCCCATATGGCAAAAGAATAGCATTATCATTCCAAATACCGCATACCGTTAATTTAAAATTATACTTAATTCCGTCAACTTCAAAAGAAAGAGGAAAAGTTTGACCGATTTCTTCGGGGATATTAAGCTTTTCAAGCATCCACGATTTTACGGCAACTTCGTTTTCTTTTTTCGGCAATTTTCCGACATGGGGATTGCTGTACATCATATCCGCAAAATTTTCATCAGCTGTACGAATTTCCAAAGTATTTTGTTCCCAAGGTTCATTTGTGATTGAAGTGACATATTTTGAAATGCCGTATTTTTTTATCAATGAATTAGAAATTACAGAATTCTTATCATTTTCAGTTAGATATTGAAATGAAATTTCAGCTTTTTGACCGCTTGATTTCATTTTTGTTATTCTGCTTGCATTTGATAATCCAACACTCATTGTTAAAACTACCATAATAAGAATACTTGTCAATATTACTGCAAAAACTGAAAAAATATTTCTTGATTTTTTTGTTTTAATCAGACGAAAAGCAATTGAATTTATTTTTCGTTTGTTAGGTACATTCATAATCTCACGCCCTCTTACCTTGTTATTACTTTTCCATCTTCGATGCGAATAATGCGGTCGGAAGTTTGGGCGATTTCCTCATTATGAGTAATCATAACAATTGTTTGATGAAAACGTTCACTCATCATTTTTAACAATAAAACAACTTCCGTACCGGATTTACTGTCAAGATTTCCTGTGGGTTCGTCAGCAAGTATAATATCAGGTTTGGTTGCAAGTGCTCTTGCTACTGCAACTCTTTGTTGTTGCCCTCCTGAAAGATTATCAGGTAAACTGTTAATTTTATCCGTCAGACTCAGTGCTTTTATTATACTTTCAATATAGTCTTTATCGGGTAAAATCCCGTCTAATTCAATAGGTAAAATAATATTTTCATAAACATTTAAAATAGGAACAAGATTATAACTCTGAAAAACAAAGCCTATTTTTCGTCTGCGAAAAATTGTAAGTTCATCATCGTTCATTTTAAAAATATCATTTCCGGCAACAAAAACTTTTCCTCTTGTGGAACGGTCAAGACCGCCTAACATATGCAATAAAGTGCTTTTTCCGCTCCCACTTGTGCCGACAACTGCAATAAACTCACCATTTTCTATGGAAATATTTACTTCATCCAATGCACGAACAATATTTTTTCCTGTGCCATAATGCTTTGATAAATTTTCAGTTTTAAGTATCTCCATTATATTCTCCTGTTTTAAGTTTTAAAAATATTATATGATAAAAATGTGTCTGAAAACTAACTCAAATATAACAGTTTTGACATATTTTAAGCAGGTAAAAACACAGAAAAAATACTACCTTTATTTATTTCGGAATTTACTTTTATATATCCGCCTTGTAGTTCAATAATTTTGCGTGAAAGATAAAGTCCAATGCCGACACCTTTATATTCACGAACATTGGGTGAACGATAAAATCGCTTAAAAATTTCCGTATATTCCGTAGAATTTATGCCTATACCTGTATCTATAATATCTATCCTTATAAACATTTCATAAGCCGTAACATTTATTTTTATATCACCTCCGTTTATTGTATATTTTGCCGCATTATCCAAAATATTATAAATCGCTTCTTTTGTCCATTTCATATCAAAAACAGCAGATATTTCCGAAGCAATATCAACGGAAAGATTAATATTCTGTTTAATAACAAACGGATATATTTCTGAAACTGCCGCCGCAATCAGAGGTTTTACAGGTTGATTTTTTATATTATTTACGGTAATTATGCCTGTTTCAAGACGAGAAGTTTTAATCAGCATATCAAGCAGAAATTTCAATTTTTCAGACTGTTGTTTTATATCTGAAATTATCTGTTTAATACTTTCGTCTGCAATTTCTTTTTCTGATAATAACTCGCTGTAAAGAATAAGATTAGCCAAAGGCGTATTAATTTGATGAGAAATATCCGAAATAAGCACCTTTATGCTGTTATGCTCACTCTCGGAATTCTTCAAAAAATCTTTATTTGTATTTATATAACGAATTATTTTATCGTCTAATGCAGAAGCAACACTTTCGTCATAAGAAATTTTACTTATATCATTATTTAAGGCATCGTTAAAAATTTTATTTAAGTTGTAAAACAGTTTTTTTTGCTGTGTTTTAAGTGTGATTATATATATAATCGCAAAAAGAAAAAGCACGGAAAAAATGATTGTTAAAATAATCATTATGCTGTGCCCCCTATCCATATATACCCTAATCCGTATACAGTTTTGATATATATCGGTAAAGAAGGGTTGTCCTCAATTTTACCACGCAGACGTTTAATGGTAACAGTCAAAGCATTTTCGTCAACAAATTCCGATTCGTTAGTATATAAACTTTCCATTAGCTGTTCTCGTGATAAAATATTTCCTTTATTTATAATGAGTTTTTTAAGCAATTTTTGTTCGGTTTTGCTTAATTGAATTGCCTGTCCGTTTTTTAAAAATTCCATTTTATCAAAATCAAATATCATATTATCAAATATCATACGAGTCTCAATATCCGAAAAAGTTCTGCGTAAAATTGCCATTATGCGAGCACGTAAAACCATTAGACTAAAAGGCTTTGTGATATAATCGTCACAACCTAATTCAAAACCTGTTACTATGTCTGTTTCCATATCATTTACTGTCAAAAATATAATCGGAACATTCGACGATATTCTGATGGTTTTGCAAAAATCAAAACCATTACCGTCCGGCAGATTTATATCAAGTATAATAAAATCGAATTTATAATTTCTGAATAATTCTCCCGCAGTTTTCAAGTCATAAGCTTGCCTGATTTGTATTGTTTCTTTCTCTAACATTAATGCAATTCCTCGATTTAGAGATATATCGTCTTCAACGATTAGAATACTATGCAATTTTAAAATTCCTTTCTGATTTTTTATTTAATATATTATATTATACGTCCATTTAAATGTCAAGTAATTATTCGGTTTGTGATTCCGGTATATCTGAATTACAAAATCACAAAATTAAATCAGTAGATATGGGATGTGGGATTATTGATGAAGTTTTACATTCAAAGTATATTACCATTAACTGCAGTTTGCCGTAAAATCGAAAAAGATGGTTATAATATTTTAAGTGGAAATAGTTTATTCTGTGTGGTAATGGCAAGTGAAATATCTAATATTATTTTAAATAATGAGTTATTTTCACGAAGCCAACTTGAAAAAAAACTTGAAATTCAAACATGGGAAAATTATCAAATTTACAAATTCATACCTAAAATTTCCACTATAAAACATAGTGAGTACAATATCATATTAGAAAAAATAAAAAAAATATTATTAACAAATAATTATGATTTTTATAATCCTATATACTCATTAGAATCATTTGATAAGTTTCTTAATTCACTTGGATTAATTGGATATTTAGATAACATCGATAAGAATCTTTTGCAGTTAACAGATTTTTTAAATGTAGAAACTATATCTAAATATGTTTATTATAGTAAGTATAATATTTTATAAAATTATGAGGTATGCA
>JAISIJ010000162.1 GCA_031262245.1 Oscillospiraceae bacterium
CTCGAAGCAATCGAATACGTCTCGGACATAAAGGAATTCCGTTATTCGATGAGTTAAAATCCATTGTTTTTCGAGGATATACTCATGCCGGAAAAGAAATCATAGTTGCCGCCCACTGTCGAGGACATATGGACATAATAACTCAACGAATTGTCAGCTTATGTTCGTTATGTAAAGAACCTGAAATATTACCGGAAGAAGAACTCAAATCGCGTTTTAATATGCAGTTTGGTACTGTTAATCCTATTATACTCGATTTAAATTCCGGCGGCACAATAGTGAATATTTTTGATGTTAGTTTAACAGAACCCGTGGCTAAATGTCCGGGGACTATGATGACAAATGCCGGTAATCATACATGGGGCATTGAGATAGACCCGGAAGTGTTGATACCCAAAATCCGAAACAGTCATATATATTGTATCGCAGAAGCAGATAAAGAGTTAGAATATTATGAAGTTCCTCAATTAACTAATCCGAAATCAATAGGAATAATTACAGGAAACGGTCCGGATTCGGGCATAGCACTATGGAATAGAATAAACAGCTATTTTTCCGAAATGCTCGGAGAGCACTTCCTCGGTGATATATCGTTACCTAAATTAAGTGTTGTTTCTCTGCCTGCTATGGGGCTATCTATGGAATTAGATAAACGTGATGGGGCTACTTTGGAAACAATTTCTGAGGCAATTAATAAAATGCTTTCTAATGATGTTGATTTACTTGCTTTGGCATGTCACACAACACATTACTATACTGATAAAATACGCAACCTCTTCGAAAAAAACGGCATACGTTTTATTTCTATGCCTGAAACTGTCATGAATTATATAAAAAACAATAATCTGACCGACCTTGCTATAATAGGAATAAATTATGTTGCCAATCTTCAAGAATATAGTGCATATTCCGAACTGAAAAATTTCGATATAGAAATTCCTTCTGCCGAAGTGTTATCGAAGTTTCATGAAATAGGGTACGATATTAAAAAAATGAAGAATTTATATCCTGTTTTTCAAAAATTTACAAGTCTTTTGCGAACTGATATTAAAGCAGAAAATATAATTGTTGCTTTAACTGAGTTGTCGATACTTGTAGAAAGCCAAAAGAAAAAATATAAATATAAAAACATTATAGACCCATTGGATATTTACGGAAAAGAATTAGCAAGACTGAGCTTAGGATTAGGAGATTCTGTATGATAGATAAAGCGAGTAAAAATTCAATTATTAAATTGGTGTCAGAGCATAATGTTCGTTGGATAAAGAAAAATTTTTGTATCGAAGAACACTCCGATGAATTATCCGTATCATCTATTATTTCTGAAATAACAAAGTACAATAATTCAAAAGGAGAAGAATATAATAATGAATTGCCGCCTTCTTTAGATATTTATTATGATAAATATTACAGTAATAATTCTGAATACGTTTCAAGAATAAATAACGCAATACTTAATTATTTTGTAGAGAATAAAAAAATTCTTCTGATAACAGAAAATGATAAATCAAATATCTCAAGAATAGATGCAGTTCAACAATGCTTGCGTGCTGTAAAAGGGGGGAAAATATTCAGTCGAACTTTTGATTATTTTGAGGATGAATCGGATAATGCAGAAATCAAGTCTAAAAACATTGATTTTGTGTTGTGTTGCTTGTCTAAAATTAATAATTATCAGAACATCATAGCAAAATTAATGTATCTTATAGGTTGTTTCGGTAAAGATAAAATTTGTATAATTTACGATAATGACCATATGAATTCTGATTTTTTATCTTTTTTAAATAATTGGGCTATTATTAGGGATACCTATGAAGGACTTAATATAATGGGGTGAACTTTGGATTCAAACTATATAATAGCACAAATTATAGGTTTATTGCTTATTGTCGTTACGTTTCTTACACCTCAAGCCAAATCACGACGAGATATGCTTGCGATTATTTTATTAGCAAACTTATTCTCGTGCTTGCAATTCTATTTTGTCAGTGCAAAGGCAGGGCTTTTCGGATTAATAGTAACAACGATACGTTCTTTTGTTTATTGTTGTTATGCGAATAAAGAAAAACAAAGTCATAAATGCCTACTCGTAACATTTATAATCTTACAAGTTTTTGCAACATTTTTAGGCTGGGAAAATTGGGAATCGGCATTAACTATTTCATTGGTTTTGAATACATACGGACAATGGCAGACCAAACCGCAAACCTTACGAATATGCCTTTTATTAAGTGCAATATTAATGGGAATTTATTGTTTCTTAACCGGTGCATATACCGGGGCTTTAAATAAATGGCTGCAAGCTATTTCGACAGTCATTGCATTGTGGAGGTTTAAAAAAGAGAAAAACAGTATTCAATAGTGATATACTCGCCGGCTTTTCATTTGAAAGGTCAGCGGGTTGTTTTTTGAGTGGGAGCATAGAGAGTGGGAGTTTAGGAGAGGGAGCATAGAGAGTGGGAGTTTAGGAGAAGAGATTTTCAGTAAAAATTATTCTACTGCCTGTTGTCAGCTTTTTAACTCGGATTTGTTTATCGATTCTTTCACGAAGTTCATTCACATGAGAAATGATACCTATCATTCGGCTTCCTTGAGCCATTCCCGACAGAGTTCTGACAGCAAGGTCAAGCGTTTCGGTGTCAAGAGAGCCGAATCCTTCATCAATAAACATAGCATCAAGTTTTACACCGCCGACACTTTGCTGAATAACGTCCGAAAGTCCCAATGCGAGAGATAATGAAGCCATAAATGATTCACCGCCGGAAAGACTTTCGGTGCTTCTGCTTTTGCCCGTATAACTGTCGGCAACCTCAATATCAAGTCCGGTCTTTTTACGATTGTCATCACTGTCCTGTTTACGCAATAACAAATATCGATTTTGACTCATAATTTGAAGACGCAGATTAGCCACCCTTAATACTCTGTCAAAATATGCAGTTTGTGCATAGGTTTCAAATTCAAGTTTACCGTTTGCCGCATCACAAAGAGGCTTTATAACAGAATAAATTTTTTCATTTTGTTCATATTCTTTTGATGCTGAAATTAACTCCTTTATCTTAGATTGAATATCGGAAAGTCTGCCTTTTACCTCTAAACTTTGATTGCGTAAGTTTTGACGAATTTCTTCCAAGACTCTGTTTTCTTCTTCAATCTCAGATATATTCGGTTTTTCTTTTCCGTTAGTTTCGTTTTCAAGTCTGGTTATTTCATTTATGAGCATCTTACCTTCGATTTCGTAATCGGATAACATTTTAAATGTGCTTTTTAATGCCATTTCATCAACTGCAAAAGATAAAAACTCATCATCGCTTTTAAATGAATTATCTGCTAATACTTGTGAATATTTCGTTTTTGCAATACTTTCAGACTGAATAAGATTATCTTCATGTGTTTTGCGTTCTTGCAGAAGAGCTTCGGCTGCTTTATACTCGGTTTCTGTTTTAGTCTTCTCTTTTACGGAAAATTCATATTCATTTTTTAATTTTGTAAAAACCGATAAAGCATCATCTTTATCTTCTTTCAGCGTTTTCAAAACTTCATTCGCAACAGATACCATCGTTTCAATATTTGAAGACGCATCATCATAATTTTCTCTGTTATCGAATTTTGCAAAATCATTTACAAATCGTTCCTTTTCAGTATCGATAGACGATTTTTTAGCAGT
>JAISIJ010000170.1 GCA_031262245.1 Oscillospiraceae bacterium
TATGAGATTGCATTGCAATAGTAAAAAGATGTCGCAAATATTGGCTGTTCCGCAAGTTTTAATTGATGAATATTTAAAACAGCAAGAGGAAGAACTCAAATGAATTTAAGATGTATAAGCGGCAATATAACTTGTTTGAAGACTGATGTTATCGTAAACTCTGCTAATCATCGGCTCGTTATGGGTCGTGGGGTATGCGGTGAAATTTTTCGCAAAGCAGGAATATTTAAACTTCGTTTTGCCTGTCGTAAAATCAAACGTCCTATTGAACTTGGGGAAGCGGTCATTACTCCTGCTTTTAAATTAAAAGCAAAATATATTATCCACACGGCAAGTCAGCGGTATATTGACGGTAAGCATAATGAAGAAGAAATTTTAAAGATGTGTTATAAAAACAGCATTAAACTTGCTATCGAACACGGTTGTAAGAGTATTGCTTTTCCGATTATCGGTAGCGGTATGTTTGGATTTAGCTTTGAAACGGCTTTTAATATTGCTTTTGATACAATTCAAAAATTTCTCACCGAAAATAACTATGATATTGAAGTAATTATCGTTTCTATTTACCCTTATTTTTATCCAGAATAAAACACTATCCCAAATTATCACTTTAATAAATCTATCTAAAATACTTGATTTTCATAAATTTTGTGATATAATACAAATATAAAATCTTAGGAGGTAACGTTATGCAAGAGCAAATTTCAAAATTACTTCTTATTTCAGACAAGAAACTTGAAGATATTATTGAAAAAATTGAAGACGATGAACTCCTTAAACTTGCTGAAACTCGCATAAATGCTTATGGTGGTTGGGACGAAGCAAACAAACACTTTATTTCACATAAAGATTTTTGGGATAAATTAGGTGTTGACGAAAATGAAGATTTATCGGACGTAGAGGAGTTTGAATTTGAATGAACTGGAAATGCCTGAAACCGATGAAGATTTATTAAAACTGGATAATTCATTCTGAAAAAAATGTGGGCTAACACATTGTCAATCCGATGTTTGTTGCGATGAGCATTAACGCAACTGGTAGGCATAGCTACGAGAAGCCGTAAGGCACTATTGCCAAATTTCGCCGAACTTCGAGTGTCGGCTATGTTGGCGGACAACGTAATTAGTCGTAAAAGGAAATATCGTCTGAAAGATGTCGTATTTCCTTTTTTACTTCATAAAATCTTTAAAAAATTTTTCAAAAAGTATTGACTTTTAGATAAAACTGCATATAATAGATGTAGAGTGATTGTCACTTTTGAAAAGAAGAGAAAAAATGTGGGGCTGACACATCGTCAATCCGACGCTCTGTAATAGGATTAGCGTTAATCTCGGAACAACCTATTATGCTGTGGTAGCAGCTAAAGCCGTAAGGTACTACCCTAATAAGTACCGAAAGTTTTTAAACTTAATCGGTTGCCTAAACCCGAGTGGGGCACAAGTAGACGAATGGGCTACACCAGTTGGCGGACAACACTAAAAATCAGTCACTAAGAGGGAGTATGTTTTCTTCGGAAAAATGCTACCTCTTTAAATTTACAGGAGAATATTAAATTGAATAAAAATACTTTAACAAATAGAGAATTAACAGTATTATTGAAAACATTTGCTGAAATGTATAGAGATAATCTGGAAAATAAGAACATTATGTTTGTGTTTGGAAATGATAAATTAGATTTTATTGAAACTGCTTTTACACCTGATAATTTTCAACATTTAACAGGTATTTCTTATTTTGGAGTTAGGAATACTGAAAGGTTTTACAATATATGTTTATCAGAAGAATTACAAGAAAACCGAATTATACAAAATAATCCCAAACTTATAAAACTTAAATTTGATGTATTAAGTCAAACAATGAAAATACACAAGACAGCAAATATGATAGGTTCGTATAATGGAAACAGTTATTCTGTTTATTCAGAATTAGATACCAAAAAGTTAGCAGGAAGTGAAAATGCCTGTTTAGGTTTTATACCTATAAAAGATTACTATATTCCGAACACTAACTTAAATACGAGTATCTTTCCGAATAAACTTAAATATCTGTTGAGCAATGATAAAAGCCCTATTTTATTGACATTCCGAAAAAACATTACAGAAGAAAAATATACAGAATTAACCCATTTTAAGAAAAATTTAGATTTGACAACTTTAACACTTCCTATTGAAATAAGGAATAAGATTAATGTATCGGAATTTAATTTTTCAGATAAGAATAAAGAAAAACAAGAAATAGCAGACCCTGAACTTTCCGACTTCCGAATAGAGAGACAAATGGGCGGTAAATTTGATGTTACATACCGTGAAAAGACTTTGCAATATGAATTAACTCACGGTTCGGATAATATTAATCGACTTGCGGAAGTTATCGCCAAAGACTTCAATACTTCGCAAAAATTAGCTTTAAAAATTATAAAAAATGCCGAAGAACAGAATAAGCTTGAAAAACTGATTGTTGATGAGAATATTCCACAGCAACTTGAACATTCGGATAAGGATTTAGGAATGGATATTGATGAAAACGACATAAATGATTAACCGCTTAGGCGGTATTTTTTATGCCTGAACGGAGGAAATTATGTTTTTAGCAACTCTTGAAATAGAACACCCTATTCTTTATACAATATTCCAAATATTCAAAATACTTTTTGCTTTGGGTGTTATTATCATTATAATTATGCTGATGATTACTGAAATAAAAACACCAAAGATTACATTTTCACAACATAAAATTTTAAGTGTTTCGTATATGGAAAATGCCGAAAATGCTGATTTTAAGATAGGTAATGACGGTAAAAATTTTGTTATTTATACTGAAAAAGGTAACAACGGCGGTGTGACCTTAGAAAAATATAAAATAGATTTAACAACTATATATAAAACGCTCTCGGAAACGGAAAAACCGTATGTTAA
>JAISIJ010000171.1 GCA_031262245.1 Oscillospiraceae bacterium
TATGAGATTGCATTGCAATAGTAAAAAGATGTCGCAAATATTGGCTGTTCCGCAAGTTTTAATTGATGAATATTTAAAACAGCAAGAGGAAGAACTCAAATGAATTTAAGATGTATAAGAGGCAATATAACTTGTTTGAATACTGATGTTATCGTAAACTCTGCTAATCATCGACTCGTTATGGGACGTGGGGTCTGCGGTGAAATTTTTCGCAGAGCAGGTATATTTAAACTTCGTTCTGCCTGTCGTAAAATCAAACGTCCTATTGAACTTGGGGAAGCGGTCATTACTCCTGCCTTTAAATTAAAAGCAAAATACATTATCCACACGGCAAGTCAGCGGTATATTGACGGTAAGCATAATGAAGAAGAAATTTTGAAAATGTGTTATAAGAACAGCATTAAACTTGCTGTCGAACACGGTTGTAAGAGTATTGCTTTTCCGATTATCGGTAGCGGTATGTTTGGCTTTAACTTTGAAACGGCTTTTAATATTGCTTTTGATACAATTCAAAAGTTTATCACAGAAAATAATTATGATATTGAAGTAATTATCGTTTCTATTCACCCTTATTTTTATCCATAATAAAACAACTAACCCAAATTATTCACTTTAATAAATCTATCTAAAATACTTGATTTTCATAAATTTTGTGATATAATACAATTATAAAATCTTAGGAGGTAACGTTATGCAACAGCAAATTATCACTACTGAATACAAACAAAATACGCAATTAGAAACGTTAATATCTGATTTTAATTGTATGGCTAATACTGTAAAAAACAGTAATGATAAGCTTGTTTCTACCGCTGACACGGTTCTTTCTTCTATTCTTGATAGTTTATGTAAATATCTTGTTATTAATTGTGTTGCTTTTGGGTATTCAAAAGAGCAAATTTCAAAATTACTTCTTATTTCAGACAAGAAACTTGAAGATATTATTGAAAAAATTGAAGATGATGAACTCCTTAAACTTGCTGAAACTCGTATAAATGCTTATGGTGGTTGGGACGAAGCAAACAAACACTTTATTTCACATAAAGAATTTTGGGATAAATTAGGCGTTGGCGAAGATGAAGATTTATCGGACGTAGAGGAGTTTGAATTTGAATGAACTGGGAAATTATATATTTACCTGAAGCCGATGAAGATTTATTAAAACTGGATAATTCATTAAGAAAAAGAGTAAAAAAGACGATAATCAATGCACAAGATAAACCTCTGCCGATATCCGAGGGAGGAAAAGGAAAACCTCTCGGAAATAAATTCAATATTAATCTTACAAGTCTTCTTGAACTTAAATTAAGAGGTATTGGTATTCGGGTTGTATATAAACTTGAAAAAGTCGAAAATATTATGAAAATTATCGTCATTGGAGCAAGAGCCGATGAAGAAGTATTTATAGAAGCAAAGAAACGTATTGATAAATATAACCTTTAAAAAAACACATAAAAATTTTTCAAAAAGTATTGACTTTTAGATAAAACTGCATATAATAGATATAGAGTGATTGTCACTTTTGAAAAAAAGAGAAAAAATGTGGGGCTGACACATCGTCAATCCGACGCTCTGTAATAGGATTAGCGTTAATCTCGGAATAACCTATTATGCCAGTTCAGTGGCTAAAGCCGTAAGGCACTGAAATGAAGTACCGACAACTATCCATTTATGGCGATAATTTACATCGCCTGAAAAATTTTTCACCGCTTATAGTTGAAATCGGTTGCCGTTAGCCGAGTGGGCATTACAGGTAGACGAATGGGCTACAACCGTTGGCGGACAACACTAAAAATCAGTCACTAAGAGGGAGTATGTTTTCTTCGGAAAAATGCTACCTCTTTAAATTTGTATTAATTAGGAGGTTTATTTTTTGAAAGAGGTAAAATTAAGCAATTATGAAATTGTTATTAATCTTGTGAAATATGCTGAATTATATAAGAATAATTTAGAAAACAAAAATATTATGTTTGTTTTTCAGAATGGCAATAACTTAGAATATATTGAAACCGCATTTTTAAACGAAAATTTTCAACATTTAACAGGTGTTGAATATAGAGGACTTAAAGATACTGTGGAATTTTACGAATTATGTTTGAAAAGTAAGTTGGAAGAAAATAAAATCAAACAAAGTAATCCCAAACTTATAAAACTTAAATTTGATGTATTAAATGAAACAATGAAAATACACCAGACAGCAAATATGATAGGTTCATATAATGGCAACGGTTATTCAATTTTTCCCGAGTTAAAGACAGATAAATTAGCAGGAAGCGTAAATGCCTGTTTAGGTTTTATACCTATAAAAGATTACTATATTCCGAACACTAACTTAAATACGAGTATCTTTCCGAATAAACTAAAATTTCTGTTGAGCAATGATAAAAGCCCTATTTTATTGACATTCCGAAAAAACATTACAGAAGAAAAATATACAGAATTAACACGTTATAAGAAAAATTTAGATTTGACAACTTTAACACTTCCTGTTGAAATAAGGAATAAGATTAACGTATCAGAATTTAATTTTTCAGATAAGAATAAAGAACAACAAGAAATAGCAGACCCTGAACTTTCCGACTTCCGAATAGAGCGACAAATGGGTGGCAAATTTGATGTTACATATCGTGAAATGACTTTGCAATATGAACTAACTCACGGTTCGGACA
>JAISIJ010000231.1 GCA_031262245.1 Oscillospiraceae bacterium
AAACTTATCCCGCAATTTATACCTGTGCAAAATTAGACGGCGTTCAAGGTGTATTCCGCTCTGACGATATGGGTGAAAATTGGGTAAGAATAAATGACAATGCTCATCAATACGGTTCAAACAATTATGTTATAACAGGTGATATGCGTGAATACGGCACAGTTTATTACGGTGCTAACGGTCGCGGTATTATAATGGGATTCCTTTCCGATACACCTAACACTTCAGGCGGTGACGATGATGTTGTTTCCGTTAAAATCGGAGATATTGATTTAGATAAATATGCAGGTAAAATGTCAGATATTATCACTCTTGCTAAATATTTCGCCGGAAAAATCAGTTTGAGTAAAGAGGCACTTGCCAATGCACAATGCACTTCGGGAGATACAATAGTAGACAGTGCTGACCTTTCCGCACTTATCGGATATCTTTTGAATGAATTTTCCTCTCTTCCTGTTTAACACTAATTTTAAAATAAAAAACTGTTTTATGTAAAAACATACAATCGGAGTTAAATATGTTAGCTCCGATTATATTTTATGGTAAATAAAAAGCTGATTGTGAACAAAAACGAAGTTTTTCAGTTTTTTTGTGCAAAATGACGAAAGAGTAAATATATACAAAATTTCCTGTCAAAGCCTTATGAAAAATCGTATTTTTTTGTGCAAAATCCCCAACATATAGTGATATTATACAATAAAGCATTAAATTTTTTGGATATATAATTTCTTGAATTGTATAGTACATCGTGATAAAATACACTATATTGAATTGAGTTAATTATTATCTTAATATATTTGGAGGATTTTATGGCTAGCTTAAGACTTAATAACATTTATAAAAAGTACCCCGGTGGGGTCGTTGCGGTTTCAGATGTAAATCTTGAAATTCGCGATAAAGAGTTTATCGTACTTGTAGGTCCGTCGGGTTGCGGAAAATCTACTACTCTTCGTATGATTGCGGGACTTGAAGATATTTCCGAGGGCGAACTTTATATCGGCGACCGTCTTTGTAACGATATTGCACCTAAAGACAGAGATATTGCAATGGTTTTCCAAAACTATGCTCTCTATCCTCATATGACTGTTTTTGACAATATGGCTTTCGGTTTGAAACTCCGTAAAATGCCTAAAGACGAAATTGCCCGTAAAGTTGAAGAGGCTGCTAAAATACTCAACCTTACCGAATTATTGCAACGTAAACCTAAAGCAATGTCCGGCGGTCAAAGACAACGTGTGGCTTTGGGTCGTGCTATTGTACGTTCTCCTCAAGTTTTCTTACTTGATGAGCCGCTTTCAAACCTTGATGCTAAATTGAGAGCAGCAATGAGAACAGAGATTGCAAAACTTCATAAAAAACTCGGTACAACATTTATTTATGTAACCCACGACCAAACAGAGGCTATGACAATGGGTGACAGAATTGTTGTTATGAAAGACGGTTATGTTCAACAAGTTGATACTCCCCAAAACCTCTATGAAAATCCCTGTAATAAATTTGTTGCGGGTTTCTTAGGTTCACCTATGATGAACTTTGTTGATGCACGTCTTACAAGTGTCGGCGGCAAATATGTTGTTGAATTCGGCACAGAGGCTACTCGTACTAAAGCCGGTACTACTTTTACAGTTGAATTACCCGACAGCAAAGTTAATGAATATGTGCCTAATTATGTAGGTAAAGAAGTTATAATGGGTATACGTCCCGAAGATATTTATGACGACCCCACTATCGTTAACAATTCACGCACCGGTGTTGTTGATTGTAATGTTGAACTTACAGAGCTTATGGGTGCGGAGATTTATCTCTATCTCCTCTCAGGTGATGTTAATATTACCGCTCGTGTAAGTCCTCGTTCAACATCTCGTATCGGTGACCAAGTTAAGGTTGTATTTGATGCTTCTAAAATTCATTTATTTGATAAAGAAACAGAAAGTACTATCGTTAACTGATATAATTGTATATAATAATTTTAATAACCCCAATGAAAATTGGGGTTATTGCAGTAAGGAAAAATGTTTACAAAAACAAGAACTATAGGTTTAAACGGATTAAATGCTTATCCAATTACTATTGAAATGGATATAAGCAGAGGTATGCCTAATTTCGACATAATAGGCTCTGTTGACAATGTTATAAAAGAGAGCAGAGAACGTATTAAAATTGCCGCTCGCAATATCGGAATTGAATTACCCACAAGAAAAATTATTATATCCTTAACACCGTCGTCTGTTAAAAAGACAGGTTCGGTTTTGGATTTGGCAATGTTTGTTGCTTTGCTGAAAACAATGGATATCCTAAAACAGGATTTTGTTAACTGTGCTTTTTTCGGTGAATTATCTCTTGACGGAGCAATTAATCGCATAAAAGGTGTTTTGCCTATGGTAATTCGTGCGAAAGCCGAGGGTATGACAGAAATTTTTGTACCTTTTGAAAATGCTTTTGAAGCTTCCGTTATTGACGGTATAAATGTATATCCTGTCAGACATATCAGCGAATTAACGGAACATTTAAGAGGAGATATTCATATACCCAAACAAGAGAGATACTCTCCAACCATTACCCAAAAGAAAACAAATGATTTTTGTTTTGTAATGGGTCAGCAGTTAGCGAAGTTTGCACTTGAAATTGCAGCTGCCGGCGGACATAATGTTTTGTTAATCGGGCCTCCGGGAGCTGGAAAATCTATGCTTGCTAAATGTATACCGTCAATTCTGCCTGAAATGACATTTAAAGAAAGTGTTGAAACCACAAATATCCATTCTATATGTGATATTTTAGATAAGAATAATCCTCTTGTAACGGAACGTCCGTTTCGTTCACCTCATCATTCAATATCTAATGTAGGGTTAATCGGAGGAGGATACCCCATACATCCCGGTGAAATATCTATGGCACATAATGGGGTGTTATTTCTTGATGAATTCCCCGAGTTTAACAAAAATATCCTTGAGGGCTTAAGGCAACCTTTAGAGGATAGGACTGTTACTATATCTCGTGAAAGCGGCTCTGCAGATTATCCTTGTTCATTTATCCTCATTGCGGCTATGAATCCTTGCCCTTGCGGTTATTACGGCACGTCAAGATGTACTTGCTCAAAAAACGCCGTTCAAAAATATCTTTCAAAAGTCAGCGGTCCTATGTTAGATAGGTTTGATATGCACATTGTTGTTGATGCCGTTGAATATAAAGATTTATCTTCTAAGAAAACAGAAGAACCCTCTGTAAAAATACGAGAGCGAGTTGAAAAAGCACGCAGAATTCAAACAGAGCGTTTTAAAGGAACGGAAGTTTCTTGTAATGCACAAATCAGCGATAATTTGAGGCTTGAATTTTGCAGACTTGACCCCTCTGCAGAGAAAGAACTTGAAACATTTTTTAATACGAGAGGTATTTCCGCAAGAGGATATACAAAAATTTTAAAGGTTGCAAGGACAGTTGCAGACCTTGATAATTCAGAATTTATACTGAAAAAACATATTATTCAAGCAATCTATTTTCGTTCAAACAACAATTATTGGCAGTAACTAATTTTTAAGGAGTACAATCACTTACAATGATATATGTTACAGGTGATATGCACGGCGATGTTTCACGTTTAAACGCAAAATTAAAAAAGGACGATACCCTTATAATTTGCGGTGATTTCGGTTTTATTTGGACAGGCAAGCGTTCGGAGAATACTATACTTAAAAAAATCGGCAATCTTAAATTTAATGTTGCTTTTGTTGACGGTTGTCACGAAAATTTTGATTTATTAGAGGGTTATCCCGTAGACGAATGGAATGGAGGAAAAGTCAGAGTTATTTCAAAAAAACTGGTTCATCTTATGCGTGGTGAAATATATACCATTGAGGAAAAAACATTTTTTACATTCGGCGGCGGTTCTTCCAACGATTATGATATGAGAATAGATGCTAATACTTGGTATAAAAGAGAACAACCCACCTCCTCGGAAATAAAATACGGTTCGGATAAACTCTTGGAACATAATAATAAAGTCGATTATATTATTACCCACGAACCTCCTCAAACATTAAAAAACTGTTTGAATATCGACACCAATCAGCAATTAGAGATTAATGCTTTTTTTGATAATATTATCAAGACTTGTACTTTTAAAAATTGGTTTTTCGGAAAAACTCATATAAATAAACGTATTCCTCCCCATTTCTATTCGCTTTTTGATGAAATGGTTAAAATAACTTAAATATTTTTAAAATATTTTTCAAAAAAGTATTGACAATTGTTTTTCGCAATGATATAATGTTTTGGAAAAATGAAACAAAGGCGTTTCAAGGGGTTATTCCGCTTGAAATGTCTTTTTGTAAAATTATATTCGGAGGTAGATTATTATGTGCTGTGAAAAAGATTGTAATTGCGGCTGTGGTTGCGGATGTGACTGCGGTTGCACGGAAAGTGTAACTGAGATATTCGGTTGTAACGTGTTTAATCTCAACGTTATGCGTGAAAAATTACCTAAAGATGTTTTTAAAGCTGTTAAAGCAACAAAAGAACTCGGCAAACCCCTTACAAAAAATGATGCAAATGTTGTTGCAAATGCTATGAAAGATTGGGCTGTTGAGAGAGGTGCAACACACTATACTCACTGGTTTCAACCTATGACAGGTATTACTGCCGAGAAACACGACAGTTTTATCTCTCCTACAACTGACGGAAAAATCATACTTGAGTTTTCAGGTAAAGAATTAATTAAAGGCGAACCTGACGCTTCTTCTTTTCCCTCAGGCGGTTTGAGAGCAACTTTTGAGGCTCGCGGTTATACCACTTGGGACCCTACTTCAGACGCTTTTGTTAAAGACAGCACCCTTTACATTCCTACCGCTTTCTCTTCTTACACCGGTGAAGTATTGGATAAAAAAACCCCTCTTCTTCGTTCAATGGAGGCTGTAAACGTTCAAGCTCTTCGTATATTAAAATTATTCGGTAACAATACCGCTACCCGTGTTCAAACAACAGTAGGACCTGAACAGGAATATTTCCTTGTTGACAAGAAATATTATGACCAAAGACTTGACTTGATTTTAACAGGACGTACTCTTTTCGGTGCTAAACCACCTAAAGGTCAAGAACTTGAGGACCATTATTTCGGTTCTATCAAACAACGTGTTTCGGATTATATGAAAGACCTTGACAGAGAACTCTGGAAATTGGGGATACTTGCAAAAACAAAACACAATGAAGTTGCTCCCGCTCAACACGAACTTGCACCTATATTCTCTACCACAAACGTAGCCGCTGACCATAACCACCTTACACTGGAAATGATGCGTAAAGTTGCACTGAAACACGGTCTTGTTTGTTTGTTACACGAGAAACCTTTTGCCGGAGTAAACGGTTCGGGAAAACACAATAACTGGTCTATTTCTTCTAATGACGGT
>JAISIJ010000235.1 GCA_031262245.1 Oscillospiraceae bacterium
GAACCATCAGCAATTTATTGAAAATGCAGTTAAATCGGCAGAACACAGGCAATTATCTGTGTCATCAAACGAGAAAAAGTCATACGACAAAGCGAAAAAACGCTTTTTAGAACTGGACAAAATTTTCAAAAAACTTTACGAAGACCGGGTACTCGAAAAAATTACAGACGAGCAATTCGAAAATCTAACCGCCGATTTTGAAAGTGAAAAAGCAAAGCTAAAAGATGTAATTACAGCCTATGAAACCGCAAAATCAGACTTTGAAAAATCTAAACAGGACGTTACGAAATTTATTAAAATTGTCGATAAATACACCGAAATTACCGAATTGAATTACGAAATACTTCACGAATTTATCGACAGGGTTAATATTTTTGAAACTGACAAAGAAACGAAAACTCGTAAAATTGAGATTATTTACAATTTTATAGGAGCAGTCAATCCGACTGCTCCCGTAAAAGTTATTTCAGCTTGTAAATGGTCAAGAACTGCAATCACGACTATTGCATAAACCGCAATTTTAAGCCTATCTAAAAAGTATCGTTACATATGACACTCTTTACTGCGTGAGGGATTTTTTTATTATAAGAAAAAAAATTTCAAAAAAGTATTGACATAAGTTTCTCTGTAGTATACAATAAAAATATGGATAGTTTACCAATTGACTAAGTTTTATCAGCGGTATTTTATAAATATCCACAAATTAACATAAATTGCGGCGGCAGGATTTGAACCTACGACCTCCGGGTTATGAGCCCGACGAGCTACCAGACTGCTCTACACCGCTTTGATATTATATCACTTAAAAAAGCAAAGTCAAGCATTTTTGAAAAAAATTTTTAAAAAGACATATTTTTTTGATAAAAAGCTTGTTTTTATTACAATTTATGAAAAAATGAGACATAAAATTTAAAAATAACAGCGAAACAGGATAATTGTTTCGCTGTCTGTATTGATATTTACTGTAAATAAAGCTGTCATTAATATCCCTGTTCTGTTAAGTCCTCATCAAGCCAAACTTGATTTTTTTCCGGAATTTCAACTATATTTCCATTTATATCTATATATTTTGTACCGCAACACTGACTTTGGAAACTCCGCCTTCGAAAGTAGTGTCCAAGTAAATACTGCTGAAACTTACACAATCTCTGGGGTCCTCTGATTTAGCAGGGGTTTTAACATCCGAAATAAAGCTTGCTGTATAATCCTTTTCGAAAACACTCGTTAAAGTTACAAGCGGTTCATCATAAATATTATACGCTTTAACATCGTAATTAAAGCCTTTAATTTCCACATCTAAATTATTCCGAAAAGAAATAGTTAATTTATCAACGCCGAAAGTATCGTCATAGCTACAACCGTGAGCTACGAGTCCGTTTATCTCTTCCTCTGATAAACTTTTACTTATAGTATCATTTTTACTTTCCGAAACACTTACAGAACTTGAATTTTGAGTTTCTGCTCTCTCGTTTACTTTATGAACCCAACCTATTGTAGCCGGAATAATGATAATAACAATAGTTAAAGCTAACCCGACCAAAGCAATTACCAAACCTGCGATATTGAATCCATTTTTGCCTGTTTTCTTTGCAAAACCTATGATGCAAAAAATTATAGCGAGAATATCAAACAATACCCCTATCAAGATAAGACCCGTTAAAAATCCTATAATTGACAAAATAAACCCTGCTACACCGATTCTACTGCTATATCCGTACATAATAATTTTCCTCCTAATAAAATTTAATCATAAAACCCTTCAACTGTAAGAGTATTTGCATTAACCGTTCCTTCTGCTACAATCTTTCTTTCCTGACCGAAAGCATTTGTGACAGTAACACCGACTTTCAGAAACCACGAACCATTTGCATCTTGTTCCGCTGCCCTTAAATCTATTATCCAATGACATTTAAAACCATAAGGATATAATAGTTCACCATAATCTTCAAAGATTTTCTGTGCTTCATTTCGGGATAATTTTTCGGAATTATCCTCAGGAGAAATAAATTCGGAAGCCCTTTCTTCGTTTATTTTATCCGGAGAAATTATTAAAAACATTTCGGAACCAGATTCTTGCTCAATAAAAGATAAATCCATTTGAGACGGTCCGGTTCCCTCTAAATTACTTACAATGTAATTTTCACCATCATAAGTCACATCAAAAGAAACTTCCATTACAAAAGGCTTATATGAATATGTTTCCATTTCCAAGTTTACAATTTGATATGTATTTTCGCTTTTCTTTACATAAAATCCGTCATTTCTTATATTCCAATAATAATATTCCGGATTATTTGCATCAGAAAACTTATGAAATTTTTCGGTATCATAGCTATTTCCGTCTTCTGTAAAAACATCTAACGCCCAATAATTAGTAAGGGCGACTACGCCGGCACGAACTGCAAATTCAGGCGGAAATCCCTCAATGATTTCATTAAATCCATCACTATTTTCTGTTGATGTCTGATTAGTTTCAGGCACAGAAACGGAATCACCTGTATTAGTATTCTGCATTGATTCCGAAACACTTTCGGAAACAGGAATTGTCAATTCGCAACTTGAAAACATTACTAATCCTGTTAATAATGTTGTTAATGAAATAATTTTCTTATACATAAAAATTCCCCTCCTAATAAAATTCAAATATTTTCGTCATTATAGTATATTTTGTGACATTCGTCAATACAACTTAACAATATAATTAGTTATTTGTGCGTTTAGCACAAATAACTACCCCCGAGGGGGTAGCGAAAATACATTTAATGTAAATTTAATTTCGAAAAGATGGATTTTTTTGATGAGAATTTTTTTGTTACAATATATGAAAAAGTGTGATATAAAACTTCAAAAGAACAACAGCGAAACGATATAAATGTTTCGCTGTTGTTTGTTACTGTTATTTCAAATTAATCAAAAAAATACATAAAGGGATATGACAAGCAAACTTAAAATAATTATCTGCTATATAGTGTCTACACAAAAAAGTCACAACCAAATTTTAATGGAAGCGAGAATAACAGCTCCGCGAAAAGCTCTCGTAGTTTTAGCATAACGAGTAGCAATGCCACGCATACGCTTTAAATGAAGAAAAGCATTTTCGACCAAATGACGTTTTTTATACAAATTATTGTCGTAATCACGATGAATTTTACGGTTCTTTTTCGGCGGAATAATAGCGGTCATACCTTGATTTTCGGCGAATTCAAGTATCTCATTTGTATCGTAACCTCTGTCGGCAAAAAGCATAAGAGCTTGCAATCCGGCGAGCAAATTCAAAGCCTTTTTGCAATCTGCTCTTGTACCTTTTGTGATAAGGAATCTGACCGGCTTACCATTTTTAGAAATCACAAGGTGAATTTCGGTACCCTGCCCCCTTTTGTACGCTCCATATCTTGGTTTCCACCAACCGCTCCGGCGGCGTGAGGACCGGGGGCACAAGCTTTGTGTGGACTTTGAAATGCGAAGCGTCTATCATTAACCATTCAAAATCAGGCTCATCAATCAATTTTTCGAGTATAAAATCCCAAATATTATTGTCACACCAACACAAAAATTTCCTATTTACAGCGTTGAATTTGCCGTATTGTGGCGGTAAATCTCGCCAAGGTGCCCCGGTTCTCACTATCCAAAGGCACGCGTTTACAAAAACGCGATTGTCATTTGCATTGCTACCGCCTTGTTTGTTGAGTTTTTCCTTTATTATAGGTTCAATTTTTCCTCACTGCTTATCGGTTAAGTCGTGTCTGTTCTGTAAATTTTTCATTTTTTTCACCTCATACAGACATTTTACCACAACTTGTTTATCTTGTCAAATTTTTGTGTATACACTATATAGAAAAATACTGTTTAAAGTCAGTTAAGAAGAATGTTTTGAATTTATGATCTCATCAACAGAAATTATAATCTTTATTATGTATTTCACAAACCTCCTTAAGAAGTCTCATCTTGCATCACGATAAATCGGTTGCAGGTGATGACAAGATTATCGTAATGACGGTGAGAATAAAGTAGCCAAAGGGAGAGTTATGTTTAAAGTAAAGCATCAATAACAATAATATATGGTAAAGGAATAATAGCACACTCATATTGTTACTCTTTTTCCTTCTGTCTAATCAAATAACTTTTAATGCAATCTCGTAGTGGTTTTCCGCCTTCGCTGAACTCAACGTTGATTGCTAAATCTCCGCAACGGAAGTGATAAGGGTTATGTATCTGACTCAGATACTGCTCTGCCCGTTCGGCGGCGGGAGCGTTCTGGTCGATTTTAACTTCCTTTATATCAACACGCTCATCGAACGATGTTCGTTCGCTTTCCAGTTTATTTAATTGTTCAACAGTCAAGGCTACGCCCTCCTGACAACACAAGATATTAAATCTTATGATTAGAAGAGCGGGAACTTTCGTGAGGACAGGCTGAAAATGTCTAAAAATATCGAAAGGCTTTAACTATTTGTTTGAATACAAAAACCGCCGCGCAGGATAACGCTCCCTGTTTCGGCGGTTTTATATTTTCGAATATCTCGCAAATGCCGTATTCATGTGGTTTTCAGCGGTTGCGGATAAACGAACTTAGCAGTGGGTCCCGTCGGACCGCAAATCCCGACCGGAACGCAAGTTGTAGTAGAGCGAACAACCTGTGTCTGCTCTTGACAGCATGAATTGCTACATGAAGGAACACTGCACCAATTGGTATATGAATTATTATTACAAGCCATTTATTTACCATCCTCTCTTTTGCAATCATCTTTGTTGTTCGGCAAAATTTCTGCCTGTTAAAGCATATGGCAAAAGGAGTAAATGTGTTCGGGGTATAGTAATAATATTCAATAAAGACTTGCTAATAAAGTCAAGAGCAGTTAGTGAGGAGCGGCACAAACAAAATTCCCCTCTTGGGAGGGGTGCCGTGCAGTAGCACGGCGGGGTGGTCAATGAAACTA
>JAISIJ010000087.1 GCA_031262245.1 Oscillospiraceae bacterium
AAAGCAAAAATCGCCGTAATCGGGGATTTTTCTGCATACACAAGTAAACCTCTGCAAGATTTTATTCGGGAGAGTAACAAAGGAAATACCGTGTTTTTTGTAAATAACGAAACCGAAGCGATAGGTAAATTATCGAAAACTTAGAAAATAATTCTTTGTAAAGAAAAAAATGAACGAAAAAATCTATGATATGCCATTTTCAAAAGTATACGAAATGCTTGTTACAAAAGCAAAACGAAAAGGGCATTAAATTTATAAAACTTCGGCGACAAAATTAAGCACAAAAAGTCGGGCAAAGCACAATTTTTTGTGTTATAATATTATCAGACAAAGAGAAACAACGAGAAAACGAGGTGGATTATGGACTGGTTGCAAGGTATACAAAACGCTGTTCGCTACATTGAGGACAACCTCACGGAGGAGCTTGATTATGACGAAATTGCAAAGCGAGCGTTCGTGTCGAGTTTCCATTTTCAGCGTGCTTTCGGGATTCTTTGTGGGTTTACGCTCGGCGAATATATCCGCAATCGTAGGCTGACTTTGGCAGGTATTGAGCTATCGTCAAGCGATGTAAAAGTCATTGATGTTGCCGTAAAATACGGTTACGATTCGCCTGACAGTTTTGCAAAAGCGTTCAGTCGTTTTCACGGAATTTCTCCCTCGTCAGTAAAAAAAGAGTGTGCAAATTTGAAATTTTGTGCACCTCTGAAAATTAAATTTAAATTAGAAGGCGGTAATGTTATGGAGTACAAAATTGAAACAAAATCGGCATTTACGGTGGTCGGCAAAATTAAGGAATTTAACAGCGACACCTCGTACAGCGAAATTCCGAAATTCTGGACGGAGCATTATAAAAACGGCGATGGTGAGAAAGTTTGCGGTAAATACGGCATATGTTTTGAAAACAGTATGGACAGCAAGATTTTCAAATATATGATTGCTGATAATTTTGGCGGAGGTGAAATTCCGATAGGGTTTGAAACAAAGGAAATACCGGCGAATACTTGGGCAATTTTCCCTTGCAGAGGAGCGATGCCGAACGCTTTGCAGGAAGTCAATACGAAAATTTGGGAAGAGTGGTTGCCGAATTGCCGTGAGTATGAAATTGCCGATAATTGCGGTGTTGAACTGTACTCGGACGGCGATATGAACAGCCCCGATTATTACAGCGAAATTTGGATTCCGGTTAAAAAAGTGTAGAAAAATAATTTTTTTTATTTGACGAGATTTTCAAAGTATGCCCCGAAAATCTCGTCAAAATATTTTAAACAAAAAATGTGAATTTGGTTAGTTTTAATAAATTTTAGAGTATGAAAAATATGAAAAATATTTCTCTCCGCCCATTCGTTGATTCGGATATTCCGCTTCTTGCCTATCCACTTGACTGCCGTGGGTAGTTATCCACTAATTGTCTATAAGTTGTAGGTTGAACAATCATAGAATTTTTCAAGAGCCTGTAAAACAACAGTCCTCTTTCAGCAGATTTTCGCCTATTAAAACGGAAAACATATTCATCAAGATACGCTTACAAATGTTTTGGCTCAACAGCCCCTTGATGTGTTCCCATAAGCCAACGTTTGAGATGGACGTGTGGCAACATTTCTTCTTCATTTTTAGCCTGCTTTTGATTAAAAACAGTATGTTTATAGTTTTCTTTTTCAAGTCCTAAATAACCATTCCAAGCATCTGTTATAACTTCGCTATTTTGCTCAACATTCCGCTTAACAAAGCCCACAAGGCTCGCTTGTGTTTCGTCATTAACAAGTTCGATTCTTACTCTTCCGAGCTTTTTTCCGTCGAGTTCCACAACAATAACAATCAATACTTTGTTATCCTTGCTTCTTCCGTATTTCCCGACTGCTTCAGCACCGAAATAGCTTTCGTCAACTTCAAATTCTTCTTTTTCAGGTTGAATTGGTGCAATATCACATTGAAAAAGAAAAATTCTAAAACGAATTTCAGTATAGATTCTGTTCACGGTATTTCGGTTTAAATTGGTTATAACAGCCGTTTGTGCTGCCGTTAAATCTTCACAAAAACACTTTAAAAGTTGACGAAATTTGTCCTCTGAAATCTTGGCGAGATTTATATACTTGAAACCGATTCGACACCTAACTGCACTTAAATCCGCATATTTACTGATATTTTCGAGTATACGAAAGTGGTAAAAAGCTATAAAATGTAGGTGGTTCGTATATTATTCCTACACTATTTATATATCCGTATTCCTACACTCTATTTTATTTTTTCAATTTCAGTTTGCAACCAGTCGAATTCTCTTTTAGTATAAACTTTTTCCGTAATGTCTGAAATCTTATGCCCAACTATATATTTTATAGCATATTCGTCAATATTATATTTTTTAGCCATAGTAACAAAATGAGTTCTTCCATCGTGAGGTCTGTGGTTAGGATTTAAATTAAGTTCGTCTCGAATCATCGAAAATCCGCCACTATACCTGTTATACGTTAGAAGTGTGTCTTTAAACCCTTCTTCCACATAATTGAAAAGATATTTACTGCCTAATTTAAGAGCTTCGTCATATCTTTTAGATACAAGTGGTCTGATTTTTGAATGTATCGGAACAATACGGTCTTTTCCCGCTTCGGTTTTCATTCCTCCTTGAAAAGTCCAATTTTCAAAATTTATATTTGCAACCTCAATCAACCCTAATTCTTGAGGCCTCCAACCTGAATAACATTGAATTAACAATATATCTACATATTTTTTATTTTCTACGTTATCCCATAATAACTCAATTTCGTCATCTGTAAAAGCTAAATGACCTTTTTTAACGACGCCGTATTCTTTTATGATGTCCTCCGACAATTTAAAACTCCTTGAATAGTTTCGGTCTACTATTTCATACTCTAAAGCATAATCTAACATCATATTAAAAAGCGATTTAATTTTATTTTTCATTGCTGCAGTATTACTTTCGTCCATACAACCTTTTATATGTCTTGCTCTCAAATCGGTAACTCTCATAGAATAAACGGTCGAACAATACGTCCAAGCTCCGGTTATCGCTCGAATTCCGGACTTTGTTTTTAAAGTTTTAAAGTGTTCTTCCGTCCATTTTTCATATAATTCTTTGATTGTTATAGACGGGTTCAAATCATAAGGGTTTTTGTTATATTCTAACAATGCGGAATATGCGTCGTTATAAGTTAAAAAATAAGAATCCGGTTTCAGAGGTTTGCAAATCGGACGACCTTCCGGTGTTTTACCGACTGTAACCATAGCTCTAAATGGATTTCTGAGATTTCGGTTTTTTATTTCGCTTATTTGTCCGAAACCATTAGGTAAACGCCGTCTTTTATTTGAAACTCTTATCTTTTTCGGTTTTATATTTTCTTTCATAGGATAACCGCAATGAGGACAATAAATAGCTTTGTCACTTATTTGCAAAAGACATTCGGGGCATTTAATTAACATCATATCACTCCTTTATATTTGCATTTGGTTTAACGAGACTGTATAATTGTAATCATTAAAGTAAATACAGTCAAGCTTTTTAAGGAGTTTTTATGATTTTTAGTAACGAACTAATTTGCCCGAAATGTAAAGGAAAATTGAAATTTTACGGTCATATTACTCGAAATGTCAAATACGGAGGAGGAAAAACGGACACTATTTTGTTAGAAAGATATATTTGTATGAAATGTAAGGCGACACATAGAAAGATACCTAAAACTTTATTTGCGTTCAAACATTACGAACGCAAAATTATATTAGGATTTCTCTCAGGAGAATTTACGATTTTTAATTTAGAATACGAGGATTACCCTTGCGAAGCGACAATACAAAAATGGTTCATAGAATACAAGCAGAGTCTACCGATGTAGGCTTTTTATTTTTTTTATGACGTAGTTGTTTTTTACAGATTATATTTTATGTTGCATACTGAACACAGAAAGGAAGTGTTTAAAAATGCACGAAAATGAATTCAGTAAAGGCTCTGTCCCTATGTCTTTAGTGGCTAAAATTTACGGAAAAGATATGTCTTGGATTCGGTCCGGAATAATTTCCGGATGGTTACCGATTGGTAAAGCTACAAGAAACGGCAAACTGATAACTTCTACAGAGGATATTGACAGCAAGAAAGGACGAATAAATTATTATATTTCGCCGAAAAAATTATGGGAGGAAACTGGTTATATTTGGAAAGGAGGAAAGCAATGAAAAACAGATTACGTACCGAATTAGCCGAATCCAATCAATACTATGTGCAAAAGCATAGATATTTAGAACTAAAATATTTCTGTTTTCAATACCCGATTTGGAGAAAAGAGTATCTTCAAATAACTGCTTTAGATGATTACTCCGGGTATCACTCCGTTCATAAAAGCCCAAAAATAAGTAGTCCTACGGAAGAAACAGCGACTAAAAAATTGATATTATCGGAAAAAATTGAACTTATAGAAAAGACAGCAAAAGAAGTTGACGATATTATGTCAACATACATTTTGAAAGGTGTTACGGAGGACGTTTCGTATGATTTTTTGAAACTTAGATTAAATATTCCTTGCTGTAGGGATACTTATTATAATTTATATCGTAAATTTTTCTGGGTTTTAAGCCGAAAAAGAGATTAAATTCCTCGCACGCAAAAATAGCATACTCTGTTATGAAGAAGTCTAAGTTAGATTAAATACGGTCGACAAAAAACAATTAATAATGAAGAAAAGTTTTGTACCGACTATGTAATCTGCTTAGACTTTTTTGTTTTTCATAACACAAACAGCTTAAAAGTCTATTATATTTGTACGAACAAAAATAACATACTCTGTTATGAAAAATTTATATTTTAAAGGAGAGAAAGAAATGGTACAAACATCGAAAATGTTACTGGAAGAAGAAATAAAGGAGCTTATCAAAAGCATATCTTCTTTATCGGCAGGCGATGAAAAAACGGCGGGAATTAACAACCTCGTAAAGCTGTACAATCTGAAAATCGAAGAAACTAAAGCAGAAGAAGAAATTTTAAAAGTTACATTAGCGGAGGAAGAACGTGTAAGAGCGGCGAAATCCGAAGAAGAACTTAAGAAATCTCAGTTGTCCGAACAGAAGAAAGACAGATATTTCAGATTAGGTATAGCGGTTGCGGAAATTATTATACCGTTGGGATTTTATGCGGTTTGGATGGATAGAGGATTTAAGTTTGAGGAAAGCGGAACTTTTACTTCAACAACATTCAGAGGGTTATTCAATCGTTTCAGACCTACAAAAAAATAGATTTGTATTTGAAAAGCTTATGGTTTCATAGGCTTTTCCTTTTACGCTAAAATAGCATAGTATATTATGAAAAAATTATATTTTAAAGGAGATTATAGGTATGACTATAAATAGTTTTGAAGCGGCAGGATTTGTACTTGTTATGGGAAGTTGTACATTATTATGTACGGGATTAGGAGTAATTACCGGAATGAAAATACAGCAACGGAAGAATAGCAAGCAATGGAAGGAGCTTGATGAAGCTTTTAAAGAACTCAGTAATCTAATTAATAAAACAAAATTTAAAGAGGATGAAGCCTGACAAGGGCTTTTCCTTTTACGCTAAAAATACAAGTAGTATAATGGAGAGAGTCTGAATAGGCTCTGTTTCTTGCAAAATATATTTTTAAAAGGAGAAAAACAAATGAAAAAAATAGCATTAATAATCGTTATGATTATATTGGTTTGTGCGGCATTGGTTGTCGGGTTCAAACTCGGAGGAAAGGATTCTGAATCTGAAGAAAAACTGACGGCGACGGCTTTGAGCGATTTCAGCGGAACTTGGAAGCAATCGAACGTTGGTTCGTCTGATATGTGGCAAGAGGCTGTTATAGGCGATGAGGAAATCGAGATATTTTGGATTTCCGACGGAGGAGACTCAAAGTCGTTATATTGGGCAGGGTCGTTTGAAAACCCCGAAACAGAAGTAAGTGAATATTCTTGGGAGTCTATCAATAATACTGAGAAAACAGATTCGGCTTTACTCGCTTCATCGGCGGAAAGTAAAGAATTCACTTATAAAAACGGATATTTACAATATGAAGCCACTGCAATGGGGGTGACTAAAACTGTAAAACTCGAAAAAGTAAACTAAAATTAATTTGTTTCTGCAAGAAACGGAGAGTCTTTATACGGACTCTCTTCTTTATATATTTTCAGAGGGTTTATGAAATACCATTATGAGAAACCTGATTTCTACGGTTCTATGTACGGGGAAATTTATATTTGTAATCACCCTGTTTATAGCCGATGTACTTTGTATAAAATCGGCGACAAAGGTTTAGGGGTCATACAACAACGTTATAATCTTAAAAACAAAACGACTTTTTGGGGAGAAATAGACCCTTGGATTACTGACGAATTATATTTACATCCTAAGTTCAAAGAATATTTCAGTGAACGTGCAGGGTTGCCTATAAATTCGTTATATCCGACAGTAACTCTAAGACAAATGATGTGGACACTACGAATGAAACCAATAAAGCGTGAACGTTGGGAAACTGTTTTTGACAGGCGTGATATTTAAAAAGAAGGGGAATGTTATGAGTAATTTTCAAAAATGTTGCGTTTGCGGAGACCCTCTTATGTGGGGAGCTTTCGCATACAAACAAGAAATGTGCTATGATTGTTTTATCAAATCGATAGAATGTATAAAGCAAGCTCTAAAGACAACTTCCGGGTTGATAGAAGTAGAGAAAAGATACGAAATTATAGATTATTTAGTTAAAATTCATAAACATTATATGATTGGAGAAAAGAAATGAAAAAAATACCGAGTAAAGCTGTGATGCTCATAAAACGAAAAGCTCCGACTATCCTTACCGGTTTAAGTATTTTAGGAGTAGTTGCCACCACCGTTTCGGCAATAAAAGTAACGCCTAAAGCTATTGATATTCTTAGGGATGAAGAAACCGAAAAAGGGGAAACTTTATCAACTTTGGAAAAAATTAATACAGTAGGTTTAATTTATATTCCGACTGTGATTTTCGGAGTTTCGACTATAGTTTGTATGCTCGGTGCGAATATTTTAAATAAACGTAATCAAGCATCGTTGGCGGGTGCTTATGCTCTTTTGAACAATTCATATCACAAATACAGAAAAGCGGCAAGTGATATTTACGGAGAAAATGCCGACGAACAAATTCGTGCCCAAGTCGCAAAAGACACCTTTGTAAGTGCAGGTTATTTTGAGTTATATTCTCCCGAAATAACAGCTTGTGACGAGAAAATATTGTGTTATGATACTTTTTCAGAAAGATATTTTGAAGCAAGTGTTCCGGCAGTATTATCAGCAGAATACCACGTAAACCGAAATTTACAGTTACGAGGTGACTGCCCCGTAAATGAATTCTATGACTTTTTAGGTATTGACCGAATCGAGGGCGGTTTTGATATTGGGTGGAGTATGGAAGAATTATTTAATTCGGGATTGATGTGGCTTGACTTCGGTAATGAGTATACGAAAAACGAAAACCGCAAATGTTTTGTTATACGGTATGCGATAATGCCTGACGTTTTAACACTTTATTGATTCGCAGAAAATACAAATTCTATTATGAAAGGAAGTGATTTTCAAATGAATTTTATAAAAGTTATCGGTATAGCATCAACTATATTAGGTGTAGGGAGTACCCTTGTAACCGAATGGGTTAATGACAAAAAACTGGATAAGAAAATAGCAGAACAAGTGGCAAAAGCACTTTCGGAAATGAAAGAGAAGTCCTGAAAAGGGCTTTTCTTTTTATATTTTAAAAGGAGTATTCGCAATGAATAATTCGGACATTATCGATATGATAAACGAGATTATCGATGAGACTAAAACGCTGCAAACCGACACGATTTCAAAAAAACAATTCGCAAAGGGTTCGTATGGTATATGGGCATTGGAGGAATTAACTGAGTGGCTTTCGGAAGATTATTGCGAGAGTGATATTGTGATTTATGATTTTACTCGAGCGATGTTGGATTGTTTGGCTCTCGCACCGGATAGTAAAAAAGCTATTTTTGAGTCTGCGATTGATATTTTGGGTCGCTTAAATCGCCGTATCCGCAAAGAATCTACTTCTTTAACAGTGTATAAGGCTTTAAAAAGAAAGGAACAGTTATGAAAAGTATTATTAAATCGATAAAAAAGCACAGTCCCGAATTTCTTACCGGGTTAGGTATAGCCGGAATGTTGACTACAACCGTTTTGGCGGTTAAAGCCACTCCGAAAGCAATAAAACTGATTGAGAATGAGGATTTTTCAAATGTCGAGATTGTGAAAACCACTTGGAAACTTTATATTCCGTCCGCAATAACCGGAGTGATTTCTATATCTTGTTTAATCGGGGCAAGTGCTGTGAACATACATCGAAACGCTGTTCTGACTACGGCGTTTGCGTTGTCCGAAACCGCGATGAAAGAATATCGCGACAAGGTTATAGAATCGGTCGGAGAAAAGAAAGAGAAAACCATACGAGATGAGGTTTTAAAAGATAAAATAAATGCGAATCCAACGAGAGACGCCGAGGTTATATTTACGAACACCGGCAACACCCTTTGTTATGATGTTATTTCCGGAAGATATTTCAGGTCGGACATTGAAAAATTAAAACGTATGGAAAACGAAATAAACAGAGAGTTGTTGCAGTGCGATTTCGTAACTGTCAATGATTTATATTACGAAATAGGTTTGGACGATACGAGTATCGGTAACGATTTAGGTTGGCATAGTAAAGACGGTTTAATCGAATTATTTTTCAGTTCGCAACTTACAAAACAGGGCGAACCGTGCCTTGTTATGGATTACAAGGTAGCTCCTAAATATTTTTACTGCGGTTAATACGCAAAAAATGCAAGTTCTTTTATGAAGAGAATATCTTAAAAATTTTTATATTTAAAAAAGGAGAATTAACAATGGAAATGAACAAAGTTTTAACCAATGATGAGGTTATTGAAACTACTGAGGAGATTGTAGAGGTTGTTCCCGAGAAGGGTTCAAAGTTGGCATTAAAAGTAGGTTTAGGAGTACTCGGAAGCGTAATTGCTTACAAGTGCATAATAAAACCTATTATTAAGAAAATTAAGAATCGTAAGGAAACGGAAGAATTGAATCGGTATGAACCCGATAATGTGTTTTACTTTGACTCGGAGGAAGCAGAAATTGATTCTGAACCTAAAGAAGAAAAAACAGAATAAGAATTCTATTTAGGGAGAGTACCTGTAACAGGGTATTTTCCCTTTTTATTTGGAGGAGATTTAAAAAATGAATATGGACGACTATAAGCCAAACACAAAAGAATACAGAAAACCCGAAACTGAAAAAGTCGATAAAGTTGTAAAAGGTTTAGTAAAATCGAAGAAGAAAAACGGCGTAAGAAAAATAATTGATATTTTTATAAATGAAGACATCGGGAATGTTAAAACGTATGTTATATTTGACGTGTTGGTTCCGACAATAAAAAAAGCAATTTCGGATGTAGTTAAGAACACTACCGATATGTTA
The DNA here is from genome assembly GCA_031262245.1 of Oscillospiraceae bacterium. Lineage (GTDB taxonomy): Bacteria > Bacillota > Clostridia > Oscillospirales > Ruminococcaceae > BNZF01. The sequence goes on from JAISIJ010000087.1 coordinate 9,485, forward strand.
TTGTATGGGGAAAATACATCGAAAAATAAAACAACAGCTTCTAAAGTCTCATACAACAAATATTACACCGAAGATAAAAGAGATGACAGCAAAAATAAAGTAAAAACGAGTTATAATTACGACGACATTATATTTGATAACCGAGGCGAAGCGGAGGAAGTATTATCGAGAATGGATGAATTGGTGGACACTTACGGAATTGTAAGTGTGGCTGATTTATATGATATGGTCGGCATATCGGGTAATTACACAGACAATAAATACGGTTGGACTGATATTCATAGTGCAACTGTAGTCAGAGTAAAAGAAGGTTATATGATTAGATTGCCGAGAGTAACTCCGATAAATTAACAAAAAAAGAGGTACAAAAAATGACAAGGATTGATATTTTAGACAAAGCAAAACAAATTGTCGGAGGTCACAGAGAATTGGAATACGGTTCTCCCGAAGACAATTTTCAACTCATTGCGACTTTATGGGGCGAGTATAAAGATATTAAGTTCACGGCAAAAGATGTAGGGGTAATGATGATATTACTTAAAATCGCGAGAATAAAAACAGGAACCGACACGGTCGATAGTTTTATAGATTTAGCAGGGTATTCAGCTTGCACTGCAGAAATAATAACAAAAGGAGAAACAAAATAATGAAATTTAATATAATCAAATCAATTAAAAACGGAACAAATAAGGCTGGTTTTAAAATTAAAAAACACAGCCCGGAAATTTTAATGACTCTTGGTGTACTCGGAGTGGTCACAAGTGCCGTTTTAGCTTGTAAAGCGACTTTAAAAGCTAAGGATATTTTAGAGCAAACAAAAGAAGACCTCGCAGAAGTTGAGAAATGCGTAAACAATGAAAATTTAGTTGATGTATATTCTGAAGACGATGCGAAAAAAGACACGGCGATTATATATGTTCAAACGGGAGTAAAACTCGCAAAAGCTTATGCACCTGCAGTTATTCTCGGTACCTTATCTATATTCGGTTTAGTCGCTTCTCATAAAATACTTCAGAAAAGAAATGTAGCTCTTGTGGCGGCGTACACAGCAGTAGATAAGAGCTTCAAAGAATACCGAAACCGAGTAATTGAGAAATTCGGAAAAGAAACGGACAATCAATTACGATATAATGTCCAAACGAAAACTTTTGAAGAGGTTAGTGTTGATGAAAACGGCAATGAGGTAATCATTAATAAAGAGGTTCAAGTATCGGATTTAAGCAAGTTCAGCGATTATGCCAGATATTTCGATAATAGTTGTACGGGGTGGGAAAGAGATTACCTATACAACTTAATGTTCTTGAAAGCACAGCAAAAATATGCAAATGATTTGCTGATTGCTAAAAAGCGAGTGTTCCTTAATGATATTTACGATTTGTTAGGGATTGAGAGAAGTAAAGCCGGACAAATTGTCGGTTGGGTGTATAATCCCGATAATCCAAGCGGTGACAATTATATTGATTTCGGTATATTTGAAAGCAATATTATGACCGATAATGGTAGGTATGATAACGTGATTATTCTCGATTTTAATGTTGACGGAAATGTATGGGAGGGAATGAAATAATGGAAAGACAAGAAACGAGAGTGCTGAAGAAATCAGTTCGAGCGTTTTTGAAATTGCTGATAGTGATATTAGTACTTTCAAGCGTAACAGGTTTATGTTTTTTGTGGTGGAATCATATAATATGCATATTTGTTAATATTATGATGATATTTACTGCAGTTACGTTGAATGAAGTTTTAAAAAGTGATGATAAAAAAAGAGAGGAGGATTAATATGAAATTTATATATGGTTTTATATCTTACACGTTTGCTGCCATTTCCGGAATTTGTTTAATCGGTGGAATAGCGGTGCTAAATAAAGGAAAGGAAAAACACATATGCAAGGTTTAGATAACGTCATAACTATGGTTGATTATATGCTCGATACGAAACGTAAGCGACATATTACCGGCGGGATATTAATCAGTATTTCGATGCTGTTCGGCGGACTCGCCTTTACAGTAATGACTATTAAGAATGAGGATAAAAAATATGAAGAACCTTTCTAAATTAATTATATTTGCAGTAGGGGTTGCCGTCGGTGCAACCTCTGCTTGGTATTTTGCAAAAAGAAAATATGAGGCGATTACCCAAGAAGAAATCGATTCGGTTAAAGAGGTTTTTCAAAGAAACAGGAAAAACCCAAAAGAAAACGAATTTGATAAACTGGTAAAATCGTATGGCGATATTTTAACAACTTGTAATTATGTGTCTAAAAAATCTGATATTTTTTCCGTTAAAGATGAACATAAAAAAATTGAGGAGTTGCTTTTACCGGAGATGATATCTGATGACGTGTTCGGCGACAATGATGACTTTGAAACAATGACTCTGTTTTGGTATGCCGACAAAATATTAGCCGATTACGATAACGAGGTAATAGATAATATCGATGACGTTGTAGGTAAGGAGACATTGAAATACCTTGATGCTTGCAGAGGAGATGTCATTTACGTCCGTAATCCAAAGCTTAAATGTGATTATGAGATTTGTAAAGATAAAAGGAAATTTTCAAATTTAATAAAAGAGGATATTTATGAATAGAACAAAATCCGAATTA
>JAISIJ010000286.1 GCA_031262245.1 Oscillospiraceae bacterium
GCAAGTTTATTTTACGCTTACCGAGAGTACCGATTTAATTGAAGCCGGCGAATATGAAGCTCTTGTTGACGCTAATAATGGAGAGTTGCTATTTGTAAATAAGTCGGGTGAAAATATTCTTATACCCCCTATAATAATACTTCCGCCTGAAGATGATGCTGAATATGATGCCACGTTAAAAGGTATTGATTTGAATGGTGTTGAACGGGAAATTTCAAGTTATTGTTTAAGAGACGGTTCTGAGTATGGATACACTTATACACATATATTGAAAAACAGAAAGAAAAAAATATATTTATACAGGGAATCTCTTGACAACCCAGTTGAATATTCTTTCTATACCCCAGTATTGCTCCCTGACGAAGTTTCTGCAATGTATAATATGGAAAAAGTGTATGATTTTTACAAAGATAAATTTAACAGAAAATCTTTTTCAACAGGTTTTGATAATTCTCCACAACCGATAAAAATTATTCTTACAAACAGTATGGATAATGCAGAATATAAATCCTCAGTAGCAACAGTTTTTAATAATGATTCTAAGTTTACGTTTGGTGTTGGTGATGGTATTGTTACTAAATCGCAATCATTAGCTGCTGGACTTGATGTCGTTGGGCACGAATTTACACATGGTGTCATATGCAGTGAAACTTCGTTAGAAAATTTAGAAACAGGTGTACCTGCGACGATAAACGAAGCATATGCAGATATTTTTGGGAATTATATTGATGGGTCAGATTGGTATATTGGTGAAGATGTTTTTGTCGGAGGTGCAAATAGTATTTATGGGAGAAATATTAGTAATCCTCAAAAAACAAATAGTCCGAGTAAATATAGTGAAATTACAGATTTTACTTGTTCAGACGTGCATATTAATTCCACATTGGTATCCCATGCAGCGTATTTGATGGAAAATGATTCTGAGTATTCTTTAAATGCAACACATACTAAAATTATGAAGATTTGGTACAAGTCGTTGCAATTAGGTTATGCTTCTGAAACCGATTTTTATGATGTAAGATTAAATGTGTTGCAAGCTGCTAAAAAAGTAATTCCGCCTAAAACTCTCGGATTTATAAAAAATGAGGAAAATACCGAAGATATAAAAAATATCGGAAATATTTTTAATAAGATGGAAATAGACAAAACTTGTAATTTGGACAGTAGTTATTTTGACAAATTAAAAAGTTCAGGAGCAGCTTCGATTAAAGGATTTTTCACTGATTTTAGTACAAATATTAGTGGCAAGACGTTTATTGCGGATACAGATAATAATGACAATAATAGCATCTTGGCTAATGTGAATATATCTATAAACAATTCACGAAATTCTGAAACATTATTCAGTATTTTTTCCAATGAAGATGGCTATTATAGTCAAAGTGGGATAAATTATCGTGATATTGAAGTAGGGTTCTCTAAGATAGGTTATTATGCTGAAAAGTTATATTTACCGGACACTCCGGTTGGAAGTAAAATATATCCAGAATCAGTTGAATTAATACCGACATCTTACACGGGATTAGGTAACGCTGGAGGAGTAATAAAGGATGCGGTTACGACCAATGGTATCGAGGGCTTAACTTTAAATCTCAGAAAAGGAATAAATAATAAATCTTATTCGGAAATTATTTCTTCAACAAATACTGATAATTTAGGCAATTTTGTTTTTTCTTCTTATTCAGGAAATTATACCATTGAGATTTTAGATGAAAGAGTTTTGAGTAATGAAACTGACAGATACAAAACACAATATCTTAATATTAAAATATTAGGTGGTAATACAATTTCAAACCAAAACGGGGTTATTTCTAAAAATCTTTTATCTAACCAAGTTCGTGTTGTATTGACTTGGGGGGATTATCCGCGAGATTTGGACTCACATTTATATGGTCCCTCAGGTAATTCGACTAATAATTTTCATATTTATTACGTAGAAAAGTCATATTCATATGCAGGAAAAACGGTTGCTTTTCTGGACGTTGACGATACTTCCAGTTATGGTCCGGAAACAACAACTGTTTATAATGTTATTAACGGAATATATACTTTTTCAGTATACAATTTTAGTGGTTCCCCTGATATAAAATCTTCTAATGCAAAGGTGCAGGTTTATATCGGTGATTCCAATATTGCTTCGTATACTTTTAATGTTCCTAAAAATGGCGAAGGGAGAAATTGGAATGTTTTCAAATATCAGAGTACCACTAAAACTATTGTTCCAATTAATACAATTTCGTAATGAGAAGATTTAATAATAAAATTTTTATTCTTTTCGGAGTTTTGATTGTTTTAATTTTGATAGTTTTGATTATTTTAGTAAACACAAAATTAGATAATAAAAAAAAAGGACAGATTGAATCAGAAATTAAATCATATATATTTAAAACTCCTAATGGCTTAACTGATATAGTTTTAGCATATTATGAGTGTAATACTCATAAAAAAGATTCATACTATTATTTAATTTCAGGAACTGGAGAAGTTATAATTTTTGATTGTACAGACAGAAAATTATCCTTAGATTACAATACCTTGAATAATAAGTTTAAGTCAGAAAAAGTAAAGGCTAAATTGGAAATTTCACCTAATCTTGAAATTTATTTAAATAATATTGATATTGTTGAAAAAGAAATCCTATCTGATTTTACAGAAAGTATATTCCCAAAAGCTGAAAAAAGATATGAAGTTGTTCAACAATATTATAATGAACCGGATGTTTATTATTTAGTTCCGATATGGAAAGTTCAATATCAGGCGGGATTAGGTAAAAATCCTCAAGTAGAGTTTAAGTGTACTTCAAATTATACTGATGAAATTTGCGATTATATTGATTATGCAGTTAATGAAGCCAAAAAGCAACTGCAATAATTCAAACTCCGTTTCTCATATGAGGGACGGAGTTTTTTGTACTTTCTAATACCCCCAGACTTAAACACTCTTACAGATTTAAAAGTTTGTAGTTTTTTTATGTTATACAAAAATAGCGTTTGCAAGATGTTAAGCGAGAATTTCGGCAAAATGTAGAAAGAGTATTTGAGGGGAAATTTAGAGGGTGAGGAGGTAAACTTGTTGTTGCCGTTATCGGAGATGTTTGAGATTAAACCGATAATGTTACACTAGTTTGCGGAGGAGGCGAAAAAGGCATTTGTGAGGTTGATTGAGAAGGAGGATTTTCCGCTGAATCCGTATCAGTTGGCTCGTTTATTCGTAAAAAGAAAATCTGTTATAGATATACTGAAAAAAGATATGATAATGTTGATGTTTTAGTTATGATAGGAGAATAAAAAAAATGTCCTCTCAACAGTTATCAAGCAAAGTAAATAGACGGATAACTGATAAATAATAGTGAAAATCCAATTTTATTTGTGTAATATCGCCTATTAAGTTTTATTTTACAGCGAAGTTATCGTGAGATTTCACAAACTTTTCTGGAAATCAAAATTTCCTCTTGACAAACTTCAAAAGTAGGAATATAATAATATATTATGAGGATATAGTTATATTTCCTCAACGGCATTTTGAAAACCGAATATCGAAACATAGGGTACAGAAATTTGTCGTGCTGTGTGCTATGACCCCGATTAGGGCGAGCGTGGGATTTTATCCTTAGACCAAAGGCAGACAATGATAATGATACTACCTCGAAAGAGCCGATTGTGATGAGCCGTCGGATAGGAACGAGTCGGGTGAAAAAGACCGACAGGGACTTATGTGTGTGCGTTGGGAAACTGATGTACAGCCTTATGTTTACTTCTACAACTGCAATTTTTTCGCTGATAGCGAATTTGAGAAAATGAAAATTTTCTCACGGTATTTTGAAAATCGAATATACGAAACATAGGGCGTATGTCAACAATAATACATAAAATTTGTATGAATGACCAAAAAGGTCATTCATACACAAGAGAGTTATTGTGCAAATTAACAAGAGATTTAACGGAAAAGTGCCACGAGTGGCACTTTTCTTATTTTATTGCCTTTTTGAAAAAAATTTTGATTTTTTATTATATTCAGCTTTTTGTAGTTCTTGCTCAATTTCTGAAATATTAACGGCTACT
>JAISIJ010000096.1 GCA_031262245.1 Oscillospiraceae bacterium
GTATCACTTCCGCTAACTCTTCCGACCCATATTCCGAGTTGACTTTGAGATATATTGAGTATTCCGAGAGTATGATGTTTTTAATCGACCCTTTGCGTTTTCCGGCTTTACGCCGCCAAATTTCAAACGAAGATGTTCAAACTTCTATTGCAGACGAGGGCGAAAACGCTATCTCTATTATAAACTCTATTGCGGAAATGTATAAAAACAGAAACCGTATTAAATACAGTCAGAAAATAGATAAGTTTGTTGCAATAGTATTGACAAAAATGGACTTATTCAAAGACCATTTTGACAAAAACGGTTTGCTTTTTTCACGCAACAGCAATCACCCTCAATTAGGATATTTCAATATGGAAGATTGTCGTCAAATTGACAGAGAATTAACAGATTGGCTTATTGAAAATGACAATGAGGACTTTATTCGCTCACTTAAAGAACATTTCTATTTTGATAAAAAAGGCTTTAAAGAGAAAAAATGTTTTCTTTTCGGGATATCCGCATTCGGACAAAAGCCTGATATTGAGGGTTCACTCCCTGAAATTCACCCTCATCGTGTTCTTGACCCATTGCTTTGGCTTATGGCAAAACAAGGATTTATTGACAGTCGAGAGGGTATGAAATAAGACTGAAATTTTAAACGGAAGTATGAAAATAAAATCAGAGGTAATTTTATGTTACACCAAATTATATATCTCAGAGCGGGAAACGGACGAAATTTATTGCAAAAAGGGAATCTTGCTATGGGCGAGGGTAATAAAGTATTCTCTTTTTCACAACCTGTTGTTACTGACGAGGGATATGATTTTAATTTTTATAACACTTATATCAGTCAACCTAAACCCTCTTATGTTAAAATAAGCGACCTTGATAAGCGAGAAACTTTTACGGATAATGCTTATTCTTATTATGTACCTCAAAACGGATATCCTATTTTTACAAAATGGTTGTATATTCCCCGTGAATATGCGAAAGACGGAAGAGGCACGTTTCTCAATTACGGTCTTATAGGTGAATTGGGCTTTTATCCTTGTGTTTATTTTGAAACACCTTCAGTTGACGAAGTAACCGATATTGACGGAAATGTTTACAGAACAAAAATTAACTCAAAAGAGGAAGATGTTGAATATTATAAATTCAGATTTTCCGAAATGCCCGGTTGGCTCTCTTCAATAGAAGAGGATAGTTTGAAATGGAATTCGGAATATAGTTTTAATAATATAGGCAATTGGATTATTGAGAATAATTATCAGGAAAAATTGCAAAATGCAGTTGCTTTTTGCATAAGACAGTTGAGAGTTTCTCCTAAAGAAAGAGAATTTATTATTATACGGGACACGGAAATTAATGTTAGAAAATGGATATCTGCAATAGAGTATGCTTTTCCTGTTTCTGTCGCATTAAAATTACCCTTTGCAACTCGTTTAACTGATTGTCATAAAAAAGGGAATTTGTATTTTGTTGACCAAAACGGTAAATATCTTGTAACAGGGCGTAACGACCAAAAGAAAGTGTTGGCTGTTATTGTGGGTTCGGATACTCGTGACCCTCAAACTAAAAATATCCACCCTTTGCCTAATTCGGAGTTTTTATTCCTTGAAGATTTAAATGAATATTGTGCAGATGATTATTTTGATTTAATTATAAAATTTGACGAGGCACATTATACTTTTACACAGGATTTTCTTTCAACAAGCAAGATTAATATCGAAGACTTGGATATGGCAGCTTTATATAAGCTTTATCGTTATTTTAATGAATTAAAAGCTGATAACATAGATATTAATGAATTGTATATAAATCTCCTTGCTGCTGAAAAATTAAATATAGTTAATATTGAGAATTTTGATTTAATTGATAAATACTCCAAACGATTGGCGTTTCTTTCCGAACATCTCAATAAACGCGAGATTGTTACTTTTGTTGCGGTTGTTGCAAGGATATATAAAGAAACAGCGGAAAACGTTACTATAAGTTATTTTGAAGAAGTATATAATAATCTTTATACTGTATTTTCACAGATTTTCCACGACGGTGATACCGTTACGGAAAAATCTTTGGGTGAACTCTGGAATATGGTCGGTAATATCAGCAAAGAATTTTCCAAAAGACTTAAAGAAGATTTATTCAGCGATAAGGCTATGGTAAACTATACCTTTAAATATCACGTTACCGTTGCAGGTCAATTGCGTAATCAAGCCGAAGTTGAAGAAGAAGCTACAACTATTAAAACGTTGCTGAAGTTTTATTATAATGCTCTTGTGGAAACAGAGGGTGCTGTGCTTTTCGGTAACGGTTTGAAATACGTCATAAACGGATTATATGCTCTCTATGTTATATACGGACGAGGGGAAATTCAATATGACGATATGGTTGAAATTGTTGAGTTATTTTCTGATACAAATATCAATCACCAAGGAATGGATTTATTCAGAAATATAAATTTTAATGATACAACTTTTAAAGACTGTTTGTATAAATGCACAATCTCCTCAAGGACGTATGATACTGCACAGGATATTAAGTTTGAGTGTGATTGCAGAACAGATTATGAAGAAGTTGAACAGTTTATATCACAGATGTACGGTGCAAAGAAATGCCCTGTTACCGAGAATGAACTGTATAAAATGCTTATAGGTTATGCAAATAAATATAAGAAAATTAAGGGCAATGCTTTTGAATATCCTTGCGGTCTTAAATTCTATGAAAAAATAGTTTTAAAGTCAGATAATGAAAATCGACTGAAATTACTTTCTCAGTTACAAACTGTTAAACCCTCTTTGGATGATGTAAGCAAAGCGGAGTTATATAAACTTATAAGCGAAAAAGTCGAATATACTTTTGAAAAAGATGATATAAACCTAAAACTTTCTAATAAACTCTTTGAGTTGGGTTTTCATTCTCAAAAAATAGATTTACTGGCATTATATGATTTATTGAGAAGTTATCAGCCACGTTCGGTTACAATTTTCCCTAAATTAGCAGATATATATAACGCAAAATGTATGTCAAATATGGATGTGGACTATTTTGTAAATTTAGTCGGATTGCTTGAACGGTTGAAGTTGGATATTCGTATTCACGTTTATCTCCTTGCGTTGTTGATTACAAGTAATAATCCGGAGTTTGAAATAACTTATATAACTAAACTCTGGAAAACTCCTACACTTGATAATACACCGTTGTTTGTTGCTTTGGTTAAAGTTGTTTATGATTTTACTCAAATGGTGAACAAAAAAGTCAAGATTGAGGGTTATGATGTGATTTTTGCAGGGAATGATTTATCTCACCCTTCCGTTATTGACCATTTTGCACAGAATTTTGCTACTGTTTTGCGTAAGATTCACAGCACTTTATCCGAAAAAGAGCAGAAATTATTCCACCGTCAATTTAATAAGAATGAAATATTATTGGATTATTTCAAGAATAATATTCTTACGGGAGAGTTGAATAAGCAGGAACAAACTGCTCAAAAGCCAAAAGGCGGCGGATTATTCGGAAGAAAATAGGTTGTATTAAAAAATTTTAATCGGGTGTGTGTTATGTTAGAATATTCAACTTTCAGGCAGATACTTGAAAGTCGTTACGGAATGTGTTCTGCGTTATCACTGATAGGGCTTTGTGTCGCTTTGGGAACTCGCATTACGTTGTATACTGTTGAATCTTTTCCTATTACAACTGGTTTAATAGGCTGGATTTTATTTGTATGGATGTTGGGGTGTGCTTTAAGTGCTAATGTGACAAGTGTTGAGGGTAATAATTTTATTACCGAAATTTCTAAAAAAATTAACCCAATGGCGGCATATCATTACTGGTCTGTTTGGTATTCCGTTTTGATACTTGCAATTGCGGGATTATACAGTTTAACGAACAGAGATGTGGGAAAAGTAGGAAATAACGTTGTTGTAATTACTCTTATTTACCTTGCGTTGTTTGTTACTATGAATTATCAAGAGTATTGCTTTAAAAACAGCAGTAAGAAGTTAGTCAGAAATTTCTTTGTTTCAAGGTTGTTTGTCGGGTATATGTGTTCCGTTATAGGAGTATATATTATTAAAACATTACCTGAGGTTACAAATATTACTGTTTTCTTTTCAAATTTCCATACAACAAAGTTTATGATTGGTATTTTGTTGATAATTTTCGGTGTTGTTGCGATGTTTTTTGACAGAGAACATTCAAGTCTTTTTGCGTCTTTAATACTACTTCTTTTCGGTGCGTTGCTTTTGTTGCAATTACCTACATTACTTGTGTATTTAAACGACCCCTCAAAGGTAAAGGAGTACTATAAAACAGTATTTTTAACTTGGCAAATGGGTGCAATTTTCGGGCTTTCATTGGCGGCGGGTTTGTCAATGCTTTTGCATTGGCAAAGAAACGTAAGATAGTTGACAATGTTAAATATGTAGTATATAATACAGTAATTCCATTTTACAATTGTAGAATGGATTACTATGTGTAATAAAAAATATATAAAGGGATAGTATGTTAAAACTTGGTATAGATATTGGCTCAACAACAGTTAAAACTGTTATAACAGAAGATAATAAAACCGTTTACAGCAGTTATGAACGTCACGGGTCAAAGGTAAAAGAAACAGTTATAAATCGGCTGAAAGATATTGAAAGTAAGTTTTGTAATGTTTATTTAAGTGTTGCAATTACAGGGTCTGCGGGGTTGGGATTGGCTCAAAGTGCGGAGATAGAATTTGTTCAAGAGGTTCACGCTTCGTTTTTAGCGGTAAAACAATTTTGTCCCGATACAGATGTTGTTATTGAATTAGGTGGCGAGGACGCTAAGATTATATTTATAACAGGCGGTTCCGAACAGCGTATGAACGGTTCTTGTGCCGGTGG